>CACXCL010000129.1 GCA_902766115.1 uncultured Ruminococcus sp. | reverse complement strand
TAGACCAGCTCGCCGTTTTTGAATATGGGCACAAGAAGCTCCCGGGACGTGTAGTCCGTCAGCGTGCGCCTCTTCCAGGTGTACTCGGGGTCGAAGATCTCCAGGGGTTCTCTGTCGTCCACCGTCTCGTCGTGGAGGCATATCAGGTCCGCCTCCGCCTTGCCCGTCTCGTTGGAGTAGAGTCGGTACACCTTCTTGAAGTGCGGGTTGGTGATCTTCTCGATGTTTTCGCTTATCTTGATCCTCGGCGAGATGACCCCGTCCTCCTCCACGGCGCAGAGCTTGTAGACGCATCCGAATACCGCGTCGCTGCTGGAGGTGATGAGCCGCTCCCCGATGCCGAAGGCGTCGATGACGGCGCCCTGGGACAGAAGCTCGTTTATCAGGTACTCGTCAAGGGAGTTTGAAATGACGATCTTGCAGTCCGTGAGGCCCGCCTCGTCGAGAACTTTCCTCGCCTTTTTGGTGATGTAGGTGATGTCGCCGGAGTCGATGCGGATGGCGCAGGCGCGCTTGCCCATGGGCCACAGCACGTTCTTTATCGCCTTGATGGCGTTCGGAATGCCGGATTTGAACACGCTGTAGGTGTCCACCAGCAGGGTGGGGCTGTCGGGGTAGAGGCGGCAGTAGGTCTCGAACGCCTCGTACTCCGAGTCGAACATCTGGACCCAGGAGTGCGCCATGGTCCCGCCGGCGGGAACGCCGTAGAGCTTGTCGGACAGGGCGCAGGCGGTGCCTGCGCATCCGCCGATGAACGCCGCCCGGGCGCCCATCACCGCGGCAGACTCTCCGTGGGCCCGGCGGGAGCCGAACTCGGAGATGGGTCTCCCTTTTGCGGCGCGGACCATCCTCGCCGCCTTGGTGGCGATAAGGGACTGGTGGTTGAACGCCAGCAGCACGTAGGTCTCGATAAGCTGAGCCTCGATGACGGGGGCTCTCACCGTCATGATGGGCTCCCTCGGGAACACCGCGGTTCCCTCGGGCACCGCCCACACGTCGCCGGTGAAGCGGAAGCCCCGGAGATATTCGAGGAATTTCTCGTCGAAGATCTTCTTGCTTCTCAGAAATTCGATGTCGCTTTCGGTGAAGTGCAGGTTTTTGATGTATTCCGCCACCTGCTCAAGACCGGCGGCGATGGCGTAGCCGCCCTTGTCGGGCACGCGCCTGAAAAACACGTCAAAATATGCGATCCTTTTTCCCACGGGGGAGTTGAAGTATCCTCTTCCCATGGTGAGCTCGTAAAAGTCGCAAAGCAGAGCGAGGCTGTATTCGTCGCGTATCATTTTTTATCTCCTCTCAGTCTTCAAACTGTTTTATTACGGTGGAATATCTGCCCTCCCAGGCTCTCTCCTCGAGAGAGGCAACGTCCAGTTTCGCCTCCTCGGCGCGGACCCGGTCAATCTCGGGCCTTGTTTTCGGATGGCGGGGCGTGAAGACGGTGCAGCAGTCCTCGTAGGGCTCGATGGAAGTGTCGAAGGTGTTGATCTTCCTCGCCGTCCGGACGATTTCCTCCTTGTCGAGACCGATGCAGGGGCGGAAGACCGGCACCGCCGCCGCGTCCTCCGTGGTGCAGATGGCCTTCAGCGTCTGGGACGCCACCTGGCCGAGGCTCTCGCCTGTGATAAGCACGGGGCAGGACACGCTCTCGGCGCACCGGGAGGCGAGGCGCATCATAAAGCGGCGCAGCAGCAGGGTGAAATACTCCTCCTCGCAGTTGTCCCGGATCGCCTCCTGGATCTCCGTCAGGGAGATCACGTGGACCCTCATCCTGCCGGAGTATTCCGTCATGAGCTTCGCGAGGCGCATGACCTTGTCCCTCGCCATCTCGCTGGTGTAGGGGAAGGACTCGAAGTGGACGGCGTCCACGATAAGCCCGCGTTTCATCATCATATATCCCGCCACCGGGGAGTCGATGCCGCCCGACAGCAGGAGCATCCCGCGGCCGCCGGTCCCCATGGGGATCCCGCCGGCGCCGGGCTCCTGTCCGGCGTGGATGTAGGCGTATTTATCGCGGATCTCCACCCGGACGGTCACGTCGGGATGGTCGAGATCCACCTTCAGCGAGGGCATCACGTCGAGGATGGCGCCGCCCACCTCCGCGGCGATCTCCGGAGAGGGGAGAGGGAAGGTCTTGTCGCTTCTTTTGGCCTCCGCCCGGAACGTGGCGGCGCCCCGGAGCTTCGGCGGTATATACTCCGCCGCCACCCGGCAGATGTCGCCGATGTCCTTCTCACAGGCGGCGGCGAGGCACACCCCGGCGAAGCCGAAGATCTTCTTCACCTGCTCGTACAGCTCCCCGACGGCGAAATCCGCGTCCTCGTCCAGGGGCTCAACGTATACCGTGCTCTGCATATATCTCACGGAGTAGTTTCCGAAGTGCTTCGCCCGGCGGCGCACCTCCTTCAGCAGCTTTGACTCGAAGGTCGCTTTGTTGGCGCCCTTCAGGATTATCTCTCCGTATTTACAAAGTATGACTTCTCTCATTATTTTGGGAACCTTTCCGTCCGTTTTTCAAAAACGCCCGCCGCGGCGCGCCCGGTTTACGGGAGCCGTCGCGACGGGACGCTTTTTCCGTTTTACTTTAACCCTTGATTATCTCGCCGTAGCATTCGCCGAAGGCGCAGGCGGCGTTGGATTCGTCTGTGTCGATGTGCATGGCGGCGCTGAACTTGGGGCTCACGCGGACCACCACGTCGCCGAAGACCGTGGATCTGTCGGCGGAGTCGATCTTCACGGAGACGATCTCCTTGTCGCTGACGCCGAACTTCTCAGCGTCCTCGGGCGTGAAATGTATGTGACGCTTGGCGGCGATGACGCCCTCTTCGATCTCGATCTCGCCGGCGGGTCCCACGATCTTGCAGCCCGCGCTGCCCTTGATGTCGCCGGATTCTCTCACGGGAGCGGCGACCCCGAGGGTGCGCGCGTCGGTGAGGGAGACCTCAACCTGAGTGGCGGCTCTGACGGGACCGAGGATGCTCACATTCGGGATTTCTTTCTTCGGCCCGACGATGGTGACTCGCTCGTTGCAGGCGAACTGTCCGGGCTGGGAGAGCGCCTTCTTCTCGGTGAGGGTCGCGCCCTTGCCGAAGAGTGCCTCCACGTGCTCGGCGGTGAGATGTACGTGACGTGCGGATGTTTCAACAAGAATCTTGTCCATTGGTATTGTGTCCTCCCCGGGGCTTTTCCCCGATAAAAATGATATTTTATTATTACTGTAACATTATACCACCGCCCGCCGCCCGTGTCAATACGGACGGGGGAGCCGTTTCTCTTTTTTTGCACCTCCGGGCTTTATCGCAAGAGCTTCTCCGCTTCGGCAAAAAGTGCGTTTTTTTCATTCTTTACGGCGTCGCTTGTGACGAGATACAGAAGATCGTCAAGGACCTTCCCGACACGCTCTCCCGATATTCCGAAGCCCCGGATCAGGTCGCCGCCGTTTATCTTCAGATCCGCGACTCTTACGCAGTCGCCGCGGAAAATGATCTCCCCGGCGGTACGTATCGCTTCGGGGGCGTTACCGTCGCCGAGCGCCGCCCTTATCCTCATTCCCGCGACAGTCGCTTTGCCGCCCTCTCTGCCGAGAAGTCTTCTCGTTTCCGGAACGGAATCCGGCAGACGCGACGACGCGACTCTGACAGTCGATATTATTTCCCTGCTTTCGGCGCGTGACGGCTTAAGTCCCCGTACGCTTTCGGTCACATCCGCTTCATCCGCCCCTGACGCCGCATAGAGCAGCGCCAGCCGCTCCGCGGGCGACGGCTCGGTCATACCGATCGCTTCCGCTCCCCGGACGAGTCCTTCCTCCGTCACTCCTCCGAGCGTCGGCGCGATCACCTCGGCGAATCCTTTCACGACCCTGCCGGCGCCGGGCCCGCAGAGCATCTTTTTTATTTCGGAGAAGACCCGCTCCCGGGAGATCCCGGCGAGCAGTCCCGCTTTGCGCCGAACCGACGCGGCGGTTTTTTCCTCGATCTCGAAATCCAGTACCGAGGCGAATCTCAGCGCCCGCAGGACGCGGAGTCCGTCCTCGTCGAATCGCGCGTCGGGGTCGCCCACGCATACGATGAGCTTCTTTCCGATGTGTTCCCGCCCCGAGAAAAGGTCCACGAGACCGCCCCGGGGGTCGTACGCCATGGCGTTGACCGTGAAATCCCGCCTCATAAGGTCGAGCTTCAGATCCCCCGTAAAAGACACGCTTTCCGGGTGGCGGTTGTCCTTATACTCTCCGTCGATACGGTATGTCGTGATCTCCACGGGACCGGAGTCCGTCACCGCCGTCACCGTCCCGTGACGGATGCCGGTCTCCACCAGCCTGTATGAGGACAGCGCGCGCTTCACTTCTTCGGGAGAGGCGTTGGTCGCCAGATCGTAGTCGTGGGGAGTCTTGCCCATGACTCCGTCACGGACGCATCCGCCCACAAGGTATGATTCAAAGCCGTTTTCACGGAGCGCGTCGCATATGCCGGCGACATAGTCCGGAACGGCAACCTTCTCGGTCATAAAAACGGCTCCTTTCTGTCGGATATGTGCGGATATCAGTCGAAGGACAGCGCCGCCGTCATCCCGTCCGTGCCCGCGACGGCGCCGGGGAAGATCTCCCGCGCCTCGTCGATATAGACCGACGGATCGGGAACCGACGGGCTGAAATGCGTCAGCCACAGCGCGCGCGGTCCGGCATCCGCCGCTATCTTCGCAGCTTCGACCATGGTCATGTGCATGGCCTCCTTTGCGCGCTCACTCTTGTCGCTGCCGAACATCCCCTCCAGGACGAGAAGATCCGCGCCCCTCGCCGCCTCGGTGATGGTCTCCTTCGGCCTCGTGTCCGTGGCGTAGCAGACGGTGAGACCGCGCCTCGGCGGGCCGAGGACGTCGTCCGGGGTAAAGACTTTTCCGTCCTCCTCCACGGTCTCGCCGTCCTGGAGCCGCTTCCATATTTTCAGCGGTACGCCGCGGGCGTTCGCCTTCTCCACGTCGAACTTGCCCTTTCTGGGCAGATGTATCCTGTAACCGAGGCACGGGCAGCGGTGGTCCGCCTCAAAGGCGGTGATCTCGAAATCCTCCCAGACGAAAGAGCCGCCGGTGTGCGGGAGTTCCGCGATATGGACCTCGAAGGGAAGCCCGGGCGCCACCACGCAAAGGGAGCGCACGATGTGGGAGATACCCCGGGGTCCCGCGATCATCAGCGGATCCGTGCGCCCCTCGTTTCCCATGGAAAGGAGAAACCCGGGCAGACCGCTCACGTGATCGGCATGAAAATGAGTGATAAGAAGAAGACCCACGGGCTTGAAGTTGAATCCCGATTCCTTCAGGGCGAGCTGGGTCCCCTCGCCGCAGTCGATGACGAGAGACTTCCCCTCGTATCGCATGAGAAGGGAAGAGAGCCATCTGTCGGGCTTCGGCATGGAGCCGCCGGTACCCATGAGACAAACGTCGAGCATCGTTTTCCTCCGGTTAAAGTCAAAAATCCGTCATTCTATTTTACCTTATTTTTGTGAACAATTTGTGAACAAACGCTCTCCCGGGCGGTACCGCGGGCAAATTCGGCCGTATTTTTTTACATTTATCGAAAAAAATACGAAAAAAGTATTGCACCGCGGAGTAAAATGTGATATACTGTCCCCGTAAGATGCAGAGTATGAGAGAGTGGGCTGACGGTCCACTCTCTTGTTTGTGAAATCGCGGAGGTGACGACCGGTGAGCACGGGCAAGAAAAAGAATACCGCCGAGACCGTGAGGGAGCTTGTCTCCCCGCTGGCGGAATCCATGGGGATCGAACTCTGGGACGTGGAATACGTCAAGGAGGGCGCCGACATGTACCTGCGCTTCACCATCGACCGTGACGGAGGCGTCGGCATCGAGGACTGCGAGCGGTGGAGCCGCGCCGTGGATCCTCTGCTTGACGAGGCGGACCCCATCGAGGGACCGTATTATCTTGAGGTCTCCTCCCCCGGCGTCGAGAGGACGCTGACCCGCGACGAGCATTTCGCCCGGATGGCGGGAGCGGAGGTCGAGGTCAAACTTTTCTCCCCCGTGGACGGGAAGCGGTTTTTCACCGGCGTCCTGAGAGGGCGCGACGGAGACGCCGTGACTCTTGAGACTGCGGACGGCGAGGTAAGACTCGACCGGTCCGCCGTGGCGAAGGTCACGACGGTCTTTCACTGGAACTGAAAATCAATCGAAAGGGACGAATTATATCATGAACGCAGAACTCTTTGAAGCTCTCGATCTTCTCCAGAAGACGAAGGGGATTCCGGTAGATTACATGCTTGAAAAGATCGAGGCGGCGCTCGTCTCGGCTTACAAAAAAGAAGAGGGTTCCTCCTCCGTCCGCGTGGCGATCAACAAGGAGAAGAAGGACCTCAAGGTCCTAAGCCAGAGGCGGGTCGTGGAGGAAGTGACCGATCCGAAGAGCGAGATCTCGCTGGAGGACGCCAAGGCCATCAGCCGCCGCTACACTCTCGACTCCGTGGTCGAGAAGGAGGTCAAGACCAAGAACTTCGGCCGCATCAGCGCGCAGATCGCGAAGCAGGTCATCGTTCAGGGTATCCGGGAGGCGGAGAAGAGCAACATCATCCGCGACTATGAGCGCAAGAGAGAGGAAGTCATCGCGGCTCTCGTAGTGAAGCGCGACGACAAAACCGGCGATGTGGTCGTCGACACCGGCACCAGCAACGCCCTGCTCTCGAAGGCGGAGCAGATCCCCGGCGAGGACCTGTATGTGGGCGACAGAGTCAAGGTATTCGTCTCCGAGGTCAGGCGCGAGGGTGAGAGCGGTCCAATCGTCACAATTTCGAGGACTCACCCCGGCCTCATGAAGCGCCTTCTTGAGACGCAGATCCCCGAGATCGAGGACGGGATCGTTCTGGTGAAGGGTATCGCCCGTGAGGCGGGCTCACGCACCAAGGTGGCGGTGCTGTCCCGGGACGAGGACGTGGACGCCGTCGGCGCCTGCATCGGTAACAGAGGAATGAGAATAGCGGAGATCGTGGAGGAACTCCACGGCGAGAAGATAGACGTTATCGAGTATTCGGAAAACGCGGAGCAGTATATCGCGGCTGCGCTCTCCCCGGCGAAGGTGAAGTACGTTGAGTTCGACGGCGAAAGAAGCGCCAAGGTCATCGTGGACGCTGACCAGCTCTCCCTTGCCATCGGCAAAGAAGGACAGAACGTCCGTCTGGCCGCGAAGCTTACCGGCTACAAGATAGATATCAAGGGGCCGAGAGCTTAAAGGTCCCCGGAAAGGCGGAAGAATGAAGAAGAACACGCCTAAACAGAAGAAGATTCCCGAGCGCCGGTGTACCGGATGCGGAGGAACGTTCCCGAAGAGGGATCTGGTCCGCGTGGTCCGCTCGCCGGAGGGCGATGTCTCCCTGGATTTCACCGGAAAGAAGTCCGGCAGGGGAGCGTACATCTGCCCGAAGCTCGACTGCCTCAAAAAGGCGAGAAAAGCGGGACGGATCTCCCGCTCGCTGGAGTGCGCTGTCTCCGAGGAGGTCTATACCGCCCTTGAGGAGGAGATAGCCCTCATGGAAAAGGAGCGGGAAGAAGAATGACCGGGGGGAACGGGACGAGATCCGGGGAGGAGCGTGCGCTTTCCCTGCTGGGGCTCGTCAGACGCGCCGGCGGAGTCGTCGCCGGGGTCGACCGGGTACTTGCCGGGGTGAGGACAAAGGCTCCGGAAATCGCCGCCGTGCTCGCGGCGTCGGACGCGTCGGCACGGACCGCAAAGCAGATCGCGGACAAATGCGCCTTTTACGGCGTCAGATACGTGAAGCTCGGCGCGGACTCCTCCGTTCTGGCGGAAAGGCTGGGGCTCGTGTCCTCCTGCGCCGCCGTCGCAGTGCTGAAACGGGGTCCCTGGAAGCCGCTGTGCGACGCGCTCGGCGACCGGGACGGAAAAATAGAGAAATAACCTGACAGAACAAGCTGTCGTTTGGATTTTTTGAAAGGGACGGGTGACTTTATGGCAAAGACTGCGCCTATGTTCAGGATCAATCAGCTTTCAAAGGACCTTGGGATCAAGACCAAGGATCTTTGCAGCGCGCTGGAGAACTACGGAATAGGGGGGAAAGCCGCGGCGTCGACGCTGGACGCGGCGGAGTTCAACCTGTTTTTCGAGATGTTCACCTTGGAGAATCAGATAAAGGATATCGACGGGTACATGGCGGGGAGGACCGTCATCAGGACCCCCGAGGCGCAGGAAGCCGCCGATGCCAAGGTCGCCGAAGAGAAGGCGAAGGCGGCGAAGGAAGCCGAGGAGAAAGCCAAAGCGGAGGCAGAGGCGAAGGCAAAGGCCGAGGCGGAGCGCGAGGCGCGCCGCAAGGCGGAGGCCGAGAAGGCGGCGAAGGAAAAAGCCGCGGCCGCC
>CACXCL010000128.1 GCA_902766115.1 uncultured Ruminococcus sp. | reverse complement strand
ACCCTCCTTTTCCAGTCTTTTGCGCAGCTTCTGCCGGGTCCTCAGCAGGGTCATCTTCACCTTGCTCTCCCCGCAGCCCATGTGCGCCGCGATATCCGCGATCTTATCGGAATACCAGTATCTGCGGACGAAGATCACCCTCTCGGTCTTCCCGAGAGACGACAGAAAGCTGTCGATGACGCGGGAGAGTTCCCGTTCTTCCGCCGCGTCTTCCGCGGAGGCGTCGCCGGGAATGCATTCCTCGAGCTCGCTGAGGGGAACGACTGCGTTCCCTCCCCCTCGTTTTGCCGTCGAGTCGTCGCGGTAACGTCTGAGCGACGTGTTGCGCGTCAGCCGCGCCATATAGGGCCCCAGCTTCTCCGGCTCGTGAGGCGGGATGCTGTTCCAGGCGGCGAGGAGCGCGTCGCTGACGATCTCCTCTGCGGCGCCGCTGTCGCCGACCATGTTCCGCGCCATGCGCTCCATCATCCTGCCGTATTTCTCACGGACCGCGGCGATGGCGCCCTCGTCTCTCACGAGAAAGCGTTCCACGATCTCACGGTCTTCCCCGTGCACAAGGGAATCCTTTTTTGGCGGCAATTTACGTCATCTCCTTTCGTCCTCACCCATAAACTAACGAAATGACCGAAAAGGTCACATTTTTTTGAAAAAAGCGGTCAAGCCGCTGTCGTTCACGCCGCCGCGGGAGTTCCTGCCTACCGGCGCAGGTATATTCTATAACAAATCCTCACTTTTTGCAAACATCACTTTTCCCCGACGTTTGGCAAACAAACGTCCCGCCTCTGCCGATATGCGACAAAAATCGGCTGAAATAAGGATCGGTTTTTCCTTACTTCAGCCGTTTTTTGCGCAGGATCATTCAGTCATTGGATCTGTGATACCGCAGAACAGGGCGTCCTGCTCAATGGGGGTGAGTCCGTCCATGGACCCGTCGAACAACGCGTCGATATTGTAGTCGTAGACCGCGTCGATGGTTTTAGAGGATTCCTCAATAATGTGTTCAATATCCTCGCGGGAAAGGCCGAAGGCGTTCACCGCGGCCTTTACGCTTGTCTGGGGCGTGATCTGATCATTTCCGAAGGTTTCTATCCACTTGTCTGGATTGCTTTCCCTGATAAGGCATTTCAAGCAAGAGAATGCCTCTCTTTTTTTAAGAACACCATTAAAATACTCCAAATCTCTATAGTATTCATCGGCTTGCACTGGATCATCGTCATACAAGACGTCAAAATTCAGAAGAGTTGAATAGTAAAGTGATGAGTTATAATACTGTTCCTCGAATTCACTTCTCGGAATATTAAAATGTCTGATAAATGCATACACGTTAGCTTCGGGGTATCTGCAATCTGACGTCGGAGTAACCTTTTCGGCGCTTTCCATCCATTCGTTGAACAGATCCTCGCCGACAATTTCGATCATCGTTTGCGGGAACCAGTGATAGCAGAAAAACGGATGAACGGTACATACATCAGTCCCGCCCATTGGTCCTGGTTTTTGATCAGTTTCCTTATGACCGGTTTCGATTCCCGTGTCGACGTCCGTCTCCGTTTCGCTTTGCACGGACGTGCCTGCCGGTGGCGTCGTGCCTCTCCCCTTTATCATGGCGGGGATCATAAACGCCGTCGCGCCGACCACCGCCGCAACGGCGGCGGCGATAAGGACCCGCCGCAGGACGATCCTCCTTTTTTTAGAGGGGCTGTCGTGTCTTACGGCCTGTTCCGCTTCTTCAATATATTTTTCGTCAATCAGCTCCATCACGTCACGGAGCTTTTCCGGTCTTTTCATACGATAATACCCTCCTTTTCCAGTTTTTCGCGCAGTTTTTTTCTCATTCGGGAAAGAGTCATCTTCACCTTGCTCTCGGTAAAGCCGAGAGACGACGCGATGTCCGGGATGCTGTCCATATACCAGTATCTGCGGACGAAGATGACCCTTCCGCTCCTGCCGGACTCCGACAGGAATCCGTTTATGACCCGGGCGATCTCCTCACGGTCCGCCAGCTCTTCCACTGACCCCGAGTCGCCGGTGATACAATCTTCAAGCTCGCTGAAGGACACGTCGGCCACTCCGCCGCCTCTTTTGGCGGTGGTCTCCCGGCGGAGCCGGTCTACCGACAAGTTGCGCGTCAGCCGCGCCATATAGGGCCCCAGCTTCTCCGGCTCGTGAGGCGGGATGCTGTTCCACGCGGCGAGGAGTGCGTCGCTGACGATCTCCTCCGCGTCGGACGCGTCGCCGACAACGTTGCGCGCCAGGCGGTCCATCATCGATCCGTACTTGTCGCGCACCTCCCGGAGCGCCCCCTCGTCCCTCTCCAGAAAGAGCTTTACGATCTCGCGGTCTTCCCTGTGCACGCGGGAATCCTTTTCGAGAGACATAGACGACCTCCTTTCACAAAATCGTTCCGGGGCGGGCGCGTCCGTCTGCCCCTCTGACAATAAACTCGTAAAACACACCGGAAAAGTCACGTTTTTT
>CACXCL010000127.1 GCA_902766115.1 uncultured Ruminococcus sp. | reverse complement strand
CTCGGGATCGTTGTAGTAGCATTTCATCACGCCGGGTCCCTTGACGCAGAGCTCGCCGACCTCGCCCTGAGCGACTTCGTTACCGTCAGGACCTATGATCTTTGTCTCCCAGCCGAAGCCCGCCTTGCCGATGGCGCCGACCTTGTGTACGTTCTCCACGCCCAGGTGGACTGCGCCGGGTCCGATGGACTCGGACAGTCCGTAGTTGGTGTCGTACTGATGATTCGGGAAGTACGTGAGCCATCTTTTGATGAGCGACTGGGGCACGGGCTGTGCGCCGATGTGCATCAGTCTCCAGTGGGACAGATCGTAATCTTCAAGTTTGAGCTCGCCGCGATCCAGAGCGCCCAGTATGTCCTGCGCCCACGGGACCAGGAGCCACACGATGGAGCATTTTTCCTCGGATACGGCGCTGAGGATCGTCTCGGGGGACGTCCCCTTCAGGATGACGGCGCCCGATCCTGCGAGAAGGCTGCCGAACCAGTGCATCTTTGCGCCGGTGTGGTAGAGCGGCGGGATGCAGAGGAAAATATCGTCTCTCGTCTGTCCGTGGTGCGCCTGCTCGACTCTGCAGGAGTGGACGAGCGCCCGGTGGGAATGAAGGATCGCCTTCGGGAAGCCCGTGGTGCCCGAGGAGAAGTATATCGCCGCGTCGTCGTCCTCGCCGATCTCCGGCATGGTGAAGGAGGACGAGCATTCGACGGTCATTTCGTAGTAGTCGTCCGCGAAGGAGGGACAGCCCGCTCCCACGAAAATGAGAAGGCGGTTATGGCTTATCTCGTCGGCGATCTCCTCAACGCGCCCGATGAACTCCGGGCCGAAGAGAAGCACGTCCACCTCGGCGAGGTTGAGACAGTACTTTATCTCGTCGGAAGCATAGCGGAAGTTGAGCGGCACCGCCATGGCGCCGGTCTTGAGAATGCCGAAATAGATGGGGAGCCACTCGATGCAGTTCATGAGCAGGATCGCCACCTTGTCACCTTTGCCTATCCCGCGCGCCTTCAGGGCGTTCGCAAACCTGTTCGCCTTTTCGTTGAAAACGTTCCATGTTATCTCCCGCCTGTAGTGAGGCGTGTGGCGGGTGGGCTCCACCAGGTCGTAATCACGCCACGTGGAACGGCGGGTCTCTTTCACAGCCGGATTGATCTCCACGAGGGCGGTGTCGTCCCCGAATTCCCGGGCGTTTCTCTCCAAAAAGTCGACTATGGTCATTGTTATTCTCCGTTTCAAATCAACTTGAGCAGTCTTGCTGCGTTTTTGTAAAATATCTTTTCGAGCGCCTCGTCCGGCAGGCCGGAGGTCATAAGAAATCTCACTTCCTCCGACGGATCCGACCACGGCGTGTCCGTCCCGAAAAGGAATCTGTCGGGGCCGTGCTCCCGGATAATGGCGATCAGCTCTTCCCTCTCGTCCGGTCTTGAGGACGAAAGCGACGTGTCAAAGCAGATCCCGGTCCCCGTAAGTTTTTCTCTCACTTCCCGGAGCTGCGACGGTCCTCCCATGTGAGCGGCGATGAGCGTCAACTTCGGATGAGCCCGGATGACCGACAGAAGTCCGTCCGCCGTCGCGTGGATCTTCCGGGGCGACACGGGATCGAATCCCGCGTGAGTCACCACGTACATGTGCCGTTCCTCGCACAGCGAGAAGATCACATCGTACCGGGGATCGGTGATCGTTACGCCGACGTAATCCGGATGTATCTTGATCCCGCGGATCCCGCTCCCGAGAAGACGGTCCAGCTCGCTCTCCTTTGCCTCGCTGTCGGGATGGACGGACCCCGCCGCGAACAGCGGTTTGTCGGACGCGGCAAGTGAGAGGGCGAAATCGTTTACCTTTCTCTCCTGGTGCGTGTTCGTAGCGATACTGCAGATGTGCGCCGCGCCGATCCCCGCTCCCGCGAGGGCAGCCAGCGCACCGCCCGCAGTCCCGTCCGTGTGCGGCGTGATGCCGAAGGGAGCGGCGTTGGCGCTGAGCACCTCCATGGCTCGCGGGGCAAGGGCGTCCGGAAAGCAGTGAACGTGAAAATCTATCCGATCTCTCATGTTTTGCCTCCTCGCGCGTATCTGCAATTATAAAACAGATTATACAACTTAACGCGCGCGCTTGTCAATGTTTTTCTTCAAAAAACAGCCGTCCCGGATCAAAGTTCCGCCAAAAACACAAGGTTTCGTCCCACTGCCGCCTCAAATTGGGGATAATGAATAAAAATACAAAAATCCGTCCCGGCGGTATTGCAAAAACACGGTTTTTCTGATATAATCTTCCCCGTGATGAGCGCCGGCGCGATAAGCGCAATCATCGGCGCGGCTGAAGGACTGTAAAATGGTCGTTAAAATACTTCTTCTTGTGATATTCTTCGGGGTGATGGTCGGCGTGGGACTCTACTGCCGCCGCCATGCGACGGACGTGAACGGATTCGTCCTCGGAGGGCGCAACGTGGGTCCCTGGCTCACCGCCTTCGCCTTCGGAACGTCATACTTCTCCGCGGTCATCTTTGTGGGTTACGCCGGTCAGTTCGGTTGGAACTTCGGCGTGGCGTCGACCTGGATCGGTCTCGGCAACGCGTTCATCGGCTCGCTCCTTCCCTGGGCGATACTCGGCCGCCGGACGCGTATACTCACCCAGCATCTCGGATCGCGCACCATGCCCGATTATTTCGGACTGCGTTATAAATCCGGCGCTATGAAGATCATCGCGTCCGTCATCGTCTTCATGTTTCTGATCCCATACACCGCCTCCCTTTTCAACGGTCTGAGCCGTCTGTTCACCATGGCGTTCCCGGGCGTCGACTACACCGTCTGCGTCATCGTGATGGCTGCTCTCACGGGCATCTACGTGATCGTCGGCGGTTACATGGCAACTGCTATCAACGATTTTATCCAGGGCATCATCATGCTCTTCGGGATCGTGGCGACCATCGTCGCCGTGCTTGGCGTCAACGGAGGTCTCATGGGTTCGCTTGAGAAGGTCGTGACCCGTGCGACCGAGACCGGAGCCGAAGGCTGGAAGTTCGCCTCCTTCCTCGGTCCCGATCCGACGTTCCTTCTGTTCGTCGTCATCCTCACGTCGCTCGGAACATGGGGCCTGCCGCAGATGGTCGGCAAGTTCTATTCGATCCGCGACGAGTCCGACATAAAAAAGGGAACGATAATTTCCACGTTCTTCGCGATAGTCGTGGCGGGAGGATGCTATTTCCTCGGCGGATTCGCCCGGGCTTTCGTGACTCCCGGCGCGGACGGCAAGCCGTTCGGAGGATTTGACAACGTCATCCCGGAGATGCTCAAGGGTCTTCCCGAGGTCCTGATCGCTGTCGTTCTCGTGCTCGTCCTTTCCGCCTCCATGTCGACCCTCTCCTCCCTCGTTCTCACCTCCTCGTCGACCATCACCCTCGACCTTATCTCGCCTATGTCGAAGAAGGAGCTGAGCGAAAAGAGAAAAATGCTCATCATGCGCGTTTTCATCGCTTTCTTCATCATCCTGTCAGCTGTGATCGCCATCGTACAGGCGAAGTCCAACGTGGTGTTCATCGCCCAGCTGATGGGCGTTTCCTGGGGCGCGCTTTCCGGTGCGTTCCTGGCGCCGTTCCTCTACGGTCTGTACTGGAAGAAGACGACCCGCGTCGGCTGTTACGCCTCATTCATCTTCGGAGTCGGGATGAGCGTCCTCCAGCTGATCAAGTCCCTGACCGGTTTCTCCTTCGGCGTTTCATTCCTCGACGGTCTGGTGTTCAAGACCTCGCTCCACTCCGGCTCCATCGCGATGCTCTGCGGACTCGTTATCGTGCCCGTCGTCAGCCTGCTCTCGCGCAGGTCGAGACCGGACGGCGTCGACGAAATGTTCGCCTGCTACGACAAGAAAGTCGAAGTCTCGCAGAAGATCTCCCTTACGGATTGAGTTTGATAAAACAAGGCCGGCGCGGCTCCCTTTACGGGGACCGCGCCGGTTTTTTTATTTCAGATCAAGCGGCGTCACTTTGATGCTTCGGAATTGTTTTTTGCAGTCGTGACGGAAGAGGTCAATTTGCGGCGAATCCTCGCGACGAAGCGCGGAGGATTTCGCTCACTTCCTTCTTCCGATGTTTCCAAAGATCCCGCGGAAAATGGACCTGCCCAGTTCCCTGCCGATGCTCGTGGCGGCGGAGTTCACCGCCTTCTCCACCGGGCTCTGACGGCGGGATCTCGCTTTCTTTTCCTTCTCTTTCGCCTTTTCCGCTTCTTTTCTCTCTTTTTCCGCGGCAGCTTCTTCCTCCTTCTTCTTCCTCTCCTCATCCTCCTTTTCGCGGATGGCGACGAGCATCTCGTAGGCGCTCTCACGGTCCACCGCGGCGGAGTATTTTTCGCAGAGGGGACTCGACTTGATCGCGTCCTCGATCGCGGACGGATCGGCGGCGTTCATGGAGCTTCTCGGCGGAAGGATCCCCGCCCGCTGGACCACCGTGGGAACGCCGTCTCCGTCGAGGACGGAGACCAGCGCCTCGCCGGTGGCGAGCTCCTGGAGGGTGCGTTCGGTATCGAAATCGGGATTCTGCCTGAACGAACGCGCCGCGTATCTCAGCGCTTTCTGTTCATTGGGAGTATACGCTCTCAGCGCGTGCTGTACTCTGTTGCCGATCTGGCTCAGCACGGTCTCCGGCACGTCGGAGGGATTCTGAGAGATGAACCACACGGAAACGCCTTTGGACCGGATGAGACGGACCACCTGCTCCACCTTGTCGAGGAGCGCCTTCGGCGCGTCGTCGAACAAAAGATGAGCCTCGTCGAAGAAGAACGCGATCTTGGGCTTGTCAAGATCGCCCGCCTCCGGCAGGATCTCGTAAAGCTCGGACAGCATCCAGAGAAGAAACGTGGAATACAGAAGCGGGTGCAGGAAAAGTTCCTTACATTCCAGGATGTTCATGACGCCGCGCCCCTGCTCATCCCAGTCAAACCAGTCGGAGATCTCAAGAGCGGGCTCGCCGAAAAAGACGTCACCGCCCTCGTCCTCCAGGGTCAGCAGGGCGCGCTGGATGGCGCCGACGGACTGGCCTGTCACGTTGCCGTATTGAAGCTTATACACGTTCGCGTTGTCGCCCACATGCTGAACGAGAGAACGGAGGTCCTTCAGATCGAGAAGCAGGAGTCCCCGGTCGTCAGCGATGCGGAACACGATCCGCAGCACGCCGATCTGTACCTCGCTCAGCCCGAGAAGTCTGCCCAGCAGTTCCGGACCCATTTCCGACACGGTGGTGCGGACCGGATGACCGTTCCTGCCGTACACGTCGAAGAACCGGACCGGATAGGCGCAGTAGTCGAAATTTTCGATTCCCATCGTGTCGATGGAGCGGCGTATGTGCTTGTTTTCCTCGCCGGGCTCGCACATGCCGGACAAGTCTCCCTTGACGTCGGCGATGAACGTGGGGACGCCGAGATCGGAGAACGACTCCGCGATCACCTTCAGGGTAACGGTTTTACCGGTCCCGGTGGCTCCGGCGATGAGCCCGTGACGGTTCGCCATCCCGGGGTCGAGCCAGACTTTCTCCGTTCCGGTGGCGAGCCATATTTTTCCTTCTTCTTTCACGTACATGATCAGGGTCTCCTTTTAAGACGGATTTATTGATTTCGGGGCGGGATCATTTTCTCGCCCGGCGGAATACGATATTGATCTGCGGTCCGTCGCACACCGGGATCACGGCATGGATCGAATCTCCGGCGAACGTCACGTTCTCAAGGTAAAACAGTCCCCTTTTTCCGGGATCCGCGTCGGTGATGAGCAGCCCGGGAGACCCTCCCCGGCTCCGCAGGACACGGTATTTCACGCTCTCGTCGCCGCAGACGACGGAATCGCCGTCGAACGTCAGTTCAAAAGACGAGTCGGACTTCCATCTGCCCTGCAAAAGCGGGGCGACCTCCCCGTCGGCGAAGTCGTAATTGCCGTAGCGGTTGTTCTCCGTCCGTTCCAGCGTCTCCGCGTCCTCGCCCGTGATGGGAAAATACCTGACGGTCTCAAGTTTGCCGTCGCGGTAGACGACCGAGGTGATCCGCGCGTAGTCGGAACCGGCGCCGGAATAACGCAGACCGGTTTTTTCCAGTTTCAAAGTGACCGATCCGTCTTTTTCGGCTTTTGCAGAAAACTTTGTTTCGAGGACCGGATTACCCATCCACAGCACAGTGAGCCTGCCATCCCCGATCTCGATCCGGGTGCCGATTACTCCCCGTTCCTCATAGTTTCCGCTTATATCGACTTTGCTTCTCATACCTCGCCTCTCGCATATGCATTTGCCTAATATACGTTCCCGTTTTCTCTGTACCCGCGCCAAACGTTCTCGAAAAACGTGTCGTCCTCCGGGATGGGTCTCACAGGTCTCCATGACGGGACAAACCGCTCGCCGTCCCACCGTATCTCCTGCACTTCCCCGTCCGATTCTCCGCATCCGGGGATGAACCGGAAGTTCTCCGGAAGTCCGTCGCGAAGCGCTCCGCTGTTGCTGTGATAGAGCGCGGATCCGCGGGACGAGCCGACCTTCCCGGAATAATCGATCATTGCTGCAAGCACCGCGCACGACGTCACAAGAGCGTCCCGGAGTTTGTAGTAAAGATACAGCCTGTCCCCGGAGGCAACACGCAACTCGCTCCGGACCGACGAGAGGCTTCTCTCCGTCTCGGCGAGAGTTTTGCGCATTCTTTCGGGATCGCGGATCGCTCCGGCTCCGTCGCTCATGCGGCGGCGCGCCGCCAGTATCAGCGAATCGGCGTTGTCGGTGCCGGATAAGACCTCGCGCAGCGCTTCGGTATGTCTTTCAAGGGCGTTCGTGGCAAGGGCGAGAAAAACATCTTCCTCCGTCTGCTCCCTTCCGTGCGCGGCGATATACCGCGCCGCACGCAACGCGCCCACCTGTCCCGCGTTCAGCGCGGAGCCGCCCGGTCTCTTAACTCCGTGAGTCCCTGCGCACTCCCCCGCGGCGAAAAGCCCCGGGACGCTTGTTCTCCACCACATATCGACCGAAATGCCTCCGTTCATGTGCTGTGCGGAGAGCGATATCTCAAGCTTTTCCTTTTCAAGATCCACTCCGAACGAGCGGTACAGCTCCACGGCGGGCATGTTCATCTTTTCGAGCCGTTCTATCGGAACGCCGAAGTTTGCTCCCGCCCGGGAGAGGTATTCTGCCGCCTCCCGATCGAGCTTTGAAAAGTCGATTTTTTTAATCCCAAAGGGATTTTTCGTAAAATCAAGGTATACACGTCTGCCGAGCATGACGCGCTCGCGGTATACCAGCAGATCGATCACGGACGAGCCGTCCATGACCCTGGCGCTGTCAAAAGGCCACTGGTATCCCTTGAGAAAAACGCAGGACATGGCGCGGTACGGGTCGCGGAAGAAATCGAAAAGGAATTCCCTTTCCGTCCCGTCCCGGTCCACGGAAACGAAGCGCGGCAGGACCTGCATGTACGTTCCGGACACATTCCACCGGGGCGATACCGACGCGAGTCCGTACTGCCATTCCGTAAGGTTCTGCGCCGCGGCGCCTGCAAGGAGCGCCAGGGATCCGGTCCCCGTATGGCACTCAGGATAAACGCTGTCGGCGTAGATCCCGGCGGGTCCGCCGGTGGCGAGTACCGCGTCCGGCGCGCGGAAGGCGACGAGCTCCCCCGTTTTCGTCTCTATACAGAGAAGTCCGGCGACTCCGTCGTCCCGCTTCAATACCTCCACGGCGAGGAATCCGTCGTAAACCGGCACTTTAGTCTCGCGCGCCCTTTTTTCAAGAGCCTCCGTCATCATCTTCGACGTGAGAGGTCCGGCGCTGGTCGCTCTCGCCCTTGGGTCGTGATCGGTCTTGTATCCCACGAACTGACCGTACCGGTCCTCAGGAAATCCCACGCCGAGCTCGCACAGGTTCATGAACGCGCGGACGGACAGTGCCGCCTCGCAGAGGGCGTTGTCCCCGTCCACGGACCCGCCGCGGAACAGATCCTCCGCCATCATCCGGACGCTGTCCGGAACGTCTCCTCCGATACCGAGCTTATAATAAGTCTGCTTGTCGCTGCCCGTGTTCCGGGATGTGCCGCACAGAACGCCCTCGGTGACGAGAGCGACGTCCACTCCCGCCTCCTTCAGCCGGCACGCGCAGGAGTATCCCGCGGCGCCGGAGCCTACGACGAGAGCACGGTGTGAGAAGATCCTCATCTTACAGTCTCCTTATGTGGAAGCCGCCGTCCACGTCCACGGACTGACCTGTAACGTACGGAAGAGACCCGTCGCACAGGGTCAGCACCGCCCGCGCCACGTCCTCCGGCTCGCCCCACCTCTTTATGGGGAGCAACCCTCCGTCGATGAGGCGGTCGTACTTTTCCTTGACTTTTTCCGTCATGCCGGTTTTGATGATACCGGGCCGGATCTCGTTGACGGCGATGCCGTACTCGGCGAGCCGGTCGGCGAAAAGAGTCGTGATCATCGTGACGCCCGCCTTGCTGACGCAGTACTCGCCGCGGGACGTACTGCTGGTGTAGCCGGACATGGACGAGATATTGACGATATACCCGCGGCAGTCTCCTTCGTTCTTTATCATCTCACGCGATACCGCCTGAGTCAGGAAAAGGGTGCCTTTGGTGTTGATCCCCATGACGAAATCGTAGCTCTCCTCCGTCATTTCCAGCAGATCGCGGCGCACCTTCGGGGCTACGCCCGCCACGTTCACAAGTACGTCGATCCTGCCGTATTTCCGGACGGCGAGGGCGACGAAAGCATCTCTGTCTCCGGTCGAGGAGAGGTCGCCTTTGAAATAAGTGAAATTCCCGTTTCCGGACAGTCCGGCAGGCGCGGCGTCAGCCACGTCCATTCCCACGACCGCCGTATCGTTCTCAAGAAGGAGCTTCGCCGTGGCGGAACCGATCCCGCCGGCGACGCCCGTAACCATTGCGATTCTCATTTTTTCCTCCCTATATCAGCCGCCGCAGAGTTCCCGGTACAGGGGGAGGTAGATCTCCCTGTCCCGCACGGCGCATCCCGGCGTTCCGCCGGGTTTTCTCATGATCTCAGTGCACTTGGAACAACAGAGGCAGATTTTTCTTCTGTCCATCATTCCGGAGTCAAGTATATCCTTCGCAAAATCGGGGTAGGCGATGGCTTCCCTGCCGAAGCCCGCCGCGTCGAACCCGCCGTCACGGATATAAGCGGATACCACCCCTGGCGCCGCCACGCCGAGATACGAGACGGCGGAACAGATCAGCGCCGCGGTCGGTGCGGCTTTTTTTACGAGCGCCGTTCCCTCAAGGACCCTTTTCACGCCGAGGAGCGGGTGCTCCTCCGGCTCGTAGGGGCCCGATGCGAAGGGACGGTTCACGTGGGGATTGAAGTATGGATTGCCCATGGTGATATCGAGCAGCTTCACGCCGAGAGCGGACAGTTCCTTCACAAGTCTCGAGGGCTCCGCCGGATCAAACGAACCTTCTCCGTCCGTTCCGAATCCCGAGGGGTACGGCACTCCGTCGCACACGTTGAGCCTGGAGGTAACGATAAATCCCGGAGACGTCGCGCCGAGCGCGCCTTTGACGCTCTCGCGGAGCAGCCGCGTCCTGTTTTCAAAGGGACCGCCGTATCTGCCGGGCCTGTCGTACGCGGACAGCAGCTCGGACAGCAGATAGCGGTGGCAGCTTTTGATATCGACCCCGTCGAAGCCCGCCGTCTCGGCGAGTCTGGCGCCGCTCACGAGGGATTCGCCCACCCGTTCGAGATAATCGTCCGTCGCGATACGGCTGTCGTCGACGGCGGCGTCTTTTTCAAGCAGAGGATCGTGCTTTACTATTATCGGCGCGGGAGTCCCGTCCGGCTTTGAGTATCTTCCGGAATGGGTCGCCTGCATGATGACGAGGGGCTCGTGTCCGCGCTCCCGCAGCGCGGTTTCCTTTATCTCCTCGACCTGTTTCTTGAACGAGTCGAGGTTATCTTCGGTTATGTAAAGCTGACGGGGATTCGCCCTGCCCTCCCGCATGACTGCGGTGGCCTCGAACCATATTATCCCGGCGCCTCCCGCGGCAAATCTGCGGTACCGCCGCTCGGTCAGCTCACCGGGCCTGCCGTCCGCGTCTCCGTCGCATCCCTCCATAGCCTGACACGCCAGTCTGTTTGGCGCGGTCCTCGAGCCCACTTCAAGCGCCGAGCCGAGGACGGAAAGATCTTCATCAAACGGGAGCGACGCTCCGGTCTTCGCGTTGTCGTCAAGAAACGACGGGACGTCGCAATATACGTTTCTTTTCATTCATACACCCCCTCGGTTCAGCCGATACGGCTTCCGTTTTTGTACGGAACGCGGGCAGAGGGAACGAGCTTCGAGGCCGGGTCGGTGTGCACCGTCTGGTCGTCGAAGAAAATGTTGGCGCCGAAGGACTTCAGCACCTCGCTCTTCGGTATCCCGCCGAGGAAGAACGCCTCGTCTATGCGTACGTCCCACGCCCGGAGAGTGCGGATCACCCGCTCGTGGGCGGGGGCGTTGCGGGCGGTGACGAGAGCGGTCCTGATCGGCATATCGTCTTCGCCGAACTGCTTCTGCACGTGGGATATGGTCTTGAGAAGTTTCGCAAACGGTCCTTCGGGGAGAGGATTCTGCGCGTTCTGCTTCTCGTGCTCGCCGAAGGCGGCGAGACCCCGCGTCTTATATATCTCCTCCGATTCCTCGGAGAAGATGACCGCGTCTCCGTCAAAGGCGATGCGGATCTGGTCGATCTCCTTATCCGGATCGATGGGCAGTTCTTCGCCGGAGCAGATTATACCCGCGGCGAAGCCGGCGTTTACGGCCTCCTGCACGTCGTACTCGTCAGCGGAAAGGAAGAGGTCCGTCTTGAAGGAGCCAAGATACGGCGCGATGGACGCGCCGCTGACAAGGGCGGCGCGGCTGATGTCAAGCCCGTATTTCTCGATGGAATTGAATATCCTCAGGCTCGTGTCCGCGCTGTTTTTGGACATGACGATGACTTCGGTCAGTCTCTCGTCTCCGGTGTTCAGTTTATGGAGCGCCTTCACCAGCGGAAACGCGGTCCCCGGGCGCAGGATATCGTTTTCATGAGAGATCTGATACTCCCGGTACGCGTCGAGACCCTCGTTCTCAAAAATACGGTTTTCCTCCTCAAGATCGAAAAGCGCTCGGGAGGATATTCCCACAACAAGCCTGTTGTTTAAATCAAGCGACAATTGATTCACCTCGAAATTCTGTTATTCTTTTCGGAAATATGATACCATATTCCGGTCAGGTTTGCAACAGTTCCCGGACCGACG
>CACXCL010000126.1 GCA_902766115.1 uncultured Ruminococcus sp. | reverse complement strand
TTCCCGAGGCCCTCGATGAGTCTGTCACGCACCGCCGTGAGACGGGCGGCGTTGTCCGCCATCTTCGACGACGACTCCTTCAGCGCCGCCGCCATGGCGACGATACCCGCCACGTTCTCCGTCCCGGCACGTCTGCCGCGCTCCTGCGCTCCCCCTTCGATGAGATTTGTCAGCCTGACTCCCTTTTTCACGTAGAGGAACCCCACCCCTTTCGGACCGTGGAATTTATGGGCGGAGGCGGAGAGCATATCGATGTTGTCATCCGCGACGTTCACCGGGATGTGCCCTATGGCCTGCACCGCGTCCGTGTGAAAAGTGACGTTTTTCCTCCGGCAGATCTCGCCTATTTCCCGGATGGGCTGGATCGTTCCGATCTCATTATTGGCGTACATCACCGTCACAAGGCACGTGTCGTCACGGATCGCGTCCTCCACCTCGGACGGGACCACGATCCCGTTTTCGTGAACGTCGAGCAGTGTCACCTCAAAGCCCTCTTTTTCGAGCCTTTCAAGGGTATGGAGAACAGCGTGATGCTCGAAAGCCGTCGAGACGATATGCATTTTGCCTTTTTTTCTCCCCGCCTCGGCGGCGGAGCGGATCGCCTGGTTGTCGGACTCGCTCCCGCCGGACGTGAAGAATATCTCCCGCGACGTGGCGCCGATCAGGGCGGCGATCTCATCTCTTGCGGTCTCAAGTACTTCTTTGGCTTTCTGCCCGTGCGAATAAAGACTTGACGGATTGCCCCACACTTCGTTCAGTGCGGAAGTCATCGCCTGAATTGCCGCTTCGCTCATTTTCGTGGTTGCGGCGTTGTCTGCGTAAATCATATTTTTTCCCCTTTTGTGTTTTTCGGGTTTATTATACGCCTATCAACCTACTATGTCAATGGGTAATACCAAAGTTTTTTTCTTTTTTTCGCGGGAGGGATTGATTTACCCATTCACCTACTGTATAATAGTGTTAAACACAGAAGGAGGCGTCGCCATGATTTCCACAAAAGGACGGTATGCGATCCGCGTCATGATCGATCTTGCGGAAAACGGCAGGGAAGGATGTGTCCCGCTCAAAGATATCGCTGCAAGACAGCAGCTTTCAAGAAAATATCTTGAAATCATCGTAAAGGATCTCGTTTCGGGCGGCTTGCTCGAAGGCATCAGCGGTAAAGGCGGAGGCTACAGACTCGTCCGGAAACCGGAAGAATACACTGTCGGCGAGATAATCGAGCTGACGGAAGGCTCGCTCACCGCCGTCGCCTGTCTCGCGGACGGCGCCGCGCCCTGCCCGAGAGCGTCCACGTGCCAGACGCTTCCCTTATGGGCGGAGTACGATAAGCTGACCCATGATTTCTTTTACGGCAAACGTCTGACAGATCTTCTGAACAAGGATCAGGACCGCCGGACGCAGTAAAATGGGCTGTCCCGTCAGAGACGGACCGAAAAGAACGCTCCGATGATCCGACCGGAGCGAAAGAAAACCGCAGGCTTCATCCTCATAAGATGAAAAGCCTGCGGGCTTTTTGTTTTGCGCCGTTCCGCCGTCGCCTGAGGTCCTCCCTGCGTCTTTCTGCGGCGGCGTCTTCAGTTTTTGCCCCGGCGGATCGACATCACGGTGTCCCGGGTCCCGGGCGCGAACGCCCGCTCGTCGCCCTTGCCGTACCTGATTATCTCTCTGACGTAGGTGGACGACACGTGCATGAACTCGGGCTTCGACGGCAGAAAAACCGTGGTAAGTCCGTTGCCGAACCGGCGGGTTATCTCCGCCATGCCGAATTCGCAGTCGAAATCTGTGGCAGAACGCAGTCCCTTGACCACGAAGGAGGCGCCGAGCTCTTTCGCCGCGTCAACGGTGAGACCTGAGAACACGTGCGCCGATACGTTGCCGACGCCTTCGTCCTTCATCTTTTCCACCGCGGCGCGTGCGATCCTCAGCCGTTCCTCCGGAGTGAACATGCCGCTCTTCTCGCTGTTGGCGAGCACCACGACCTTCACCTCGTCGAATATGGAAGCGGCGGTCTTTATTACGTCGGCGTGACCGGCGGTCAGGGGGTCGAAGCTCCCCGGAACTATTGCGATCTTTTTCATCTCAGATCCTCCTTTCGCCCCGTCATCCTTCTTCTCGGACCGGGGTGAGGACGGTGACTCTGGTCCGTCCGTAAATCCTGGTCTTCAGTACCTCGTATCTTGCGGCGACGCCCTCGTCTCCGGAGAACACGTCCGCGAGTACCGCGCCGTCCGAAAGAAGCTCTTCTTTCTTCCTTTTGCTCGGTCTTCCCTTGAAGCCGGTATCCGATTCGGCGATGATGAAGCCGCCCGCGGGTACGATGCCCGCGTCGGCGATTGCCGAAAGAGAGTCACGAAGCAAACCCGTATTATATGGCGGATCAAGGAACACAACGTTGAATTTCTCCCGCCCCGCGGCTCCTTTCAGGTATGAGGCATAATCGGAGCAGGATATTCTGCATCTGTCGAACAGCTTGGTTTTCTTCGCGTTATCAATGATCACGTTCACGGCGTCCCTGGACTGGTCCACTATGACCGCCTTGCCCGCGCCGCGGGACAGAGCCTCCAGCGCAAGCTGTCCCGATCCGCCGAAAAGGTCCAGCACCACGCGCCCTTCCAGATCAAACTGGATCATGGAAAAGATCGCTTCCTTTACCTTGTCGGACGTCGGTCTCGTCGCGTCGGAATCGAGTGTCGCAAGCCTTGCTCCCCTTGCCTCGCCGGTGATGATTCTCATGCTGCGTTATCCTTTCAGTCAGATTGATTTTCGCTTTCGCCGTGGAAGTGACGGTACACCGCCGCGGCGTCCTTTTCCGAGATCCCGGGCGCTCCGCCGAGCTCCTCTGCGGACGCCCCCTTTATATTATCAAGTTTTTTGAAAAATGACAACAGTTTTTTTGCTTTTGACGGTCCGATCCCCGGGATTTTTTCAAGAGACGACGTTCTGAGCGAACGTCCTTTTGCTTTTTTCATTCTCCCGACGGTGTACCGGTGGACCTCTTCCTGCAGGCTGTATATGAACCGGAAAACGTTCATTTGTTTTGAAATATCCACTTCTCCGTCCGGACCGACAAGAGTTCTTGTTTTGTGGTAATCGTCCTTCACCATTCCGAAGACCGGTATACGTTCAAATTCCGTGCCACTCAGCGCTTCCTTTATCACGCTCACGTGGCCCGCGCCTCCGTCCAGCAAAATGAGGTCCGGTTCCGCCGCCATTCCGGAGCCATTCTCCCCCACGTGGGCGAGCCGCCTCGTCAGCGTTTCCCTCATGGCGGCGTAGTCGTCCGGCCCGTCGGTTGATTTGACGGTAAAGGTGCGGTATTCGTCCTTCGTCAGCTTGCCGTCGATCGCCACAACCATCCCGGCGGTGATGTGCTCGCGACCGAGATTCGAAATATCGTACGCCTCTATCCTTTCTGGGAAGACCTCCAGCGACAGGAGTCTCGCCAGCTCCGCCAGCACCTTCTCGGACGCTTTCTTCTTCGAGACTTTAGCTTCCGTATGGCGTTTCGCGTCGCCGACCACCATATCGCAAAGATACTTTGACGCGCCGCGTTTGGGCGTTTTCACCGTGACCCGGTGACCGCACTGCTCCAGGAGGAACCGCTCAAGCTCCTCCGTGTCCTGATGCGACAGCTCGAAGGAAAGAAGTATCTCCTTCGGTATGAGATCGCGCCCGCGGTAAAGCCCGCTGACAAAGGACGCGATAGGCGATTCTTCAGCCACGTCCCCGTCCGGTGAGGCGGACGTGGTGATCGCCGCGTCGTCGATGAGAAAATGCTCGCTGTCGAGGACGCATCCGCTCCTGATACGGTATACGGAAATGCTGTCGTGAGCGGCTGGCGTCATGTCGGCGGTGCAGAGCCCGATGACGTCGCAGTTCACGTCGGGCGACCCCACGGTTTTCTGCTTTTCGCCCAGCTTGCTCAGCGCCGCCAGCGTGTCGCGGCATCTGGCGGCCTTCTCGAATTCCAGATTATCCGAATACCGCTCCATATCCCGCCTGAGCGACGACGTAACTTCGTCGGTGGCTCCCCGAAGGACGTCCACGGCCATGTTGACGGCGGCGCGGTACTCCTCGTTCGTCACGCTGCCGGTACATACGCCGAGGCAACGGCCGATCTGTCTGTTCACGCAGGGTCTGCCCCGCCCGATGTCCTCGGGGAATTTCTTTTTGCAGGACGGTATCCCGAAGGTCTTTTCCAGGGAGGAGATCACGGGGTATACAGTCGACGTGGAGGTATACGGTCCGAAGTACAGCGCACCGTCCGCGCGGCGTGTCCTGGTCATGGTTATCCGCGGCCAGTCGTCTTTCACGTTCACCTTGATGTACGGATAGGTTTTCGCATCCTTCAGTTTGATGTTGTACCGCGGAGTGTGCTGCTTTATCAGGCTGTTCTCCATGGCGAAGGCTTCCATCTCCGTGTCGCAGGTGATAAAGCTGAAATCGTAAACGGACGACGCCATCTTTTCGGTTTTTACGTCGTGATACCCGTGAAAATACTGCGATACCCTGTCTCTCAGGGAGCGGGATTTCCCCACGTAGATTATTCTTCCCGCGCCGTCCTTCATGATATACACGCCGGGGGAACGGGGAAGGGACGCCGCCTTGCTGCGCAGAGCCTCTATATCTCTTTTGACCACCGTGCGCCCGGGCGCGGCGTCTTTTTTCATATCTGCCATTTACGGCTCTCCTCGTCTCAAACAAACAAAGCGAGGGTGCGGGGCACCTTCGCTCTGAAATCGGATATTATGTTGTTCACCGCCGCCCGCCCCGGAGCGGCTCCTGTAAAAAAGCTGATATCACTCGGTAAAGCCGGTGTCGATCAGCGTCGCGAGACCTTCGACTGCCTCGTCTTCGTCGGCTCCGTCTGCGTGAAGAGTGATGGTCATTCCCTTGACGATGCCCAGGGAAAGCACGCCCAGCAGGCTTTTCGCGTTGACGCGGCGGTCTTCCTTTTCGACCCAGATGGAACTCTTGTAGGAATTCGCCTTCTGGATAAAGAAAGTGGCGGGACGCGCATGGAGCCCCACGTTATTTTTTATTGTGACTTCTTTTGAAACCATTTGTATAAGCTCCCTGAATCCTGAAAAATGTCCCGCCCGCGGCGCGAGCTGCGCCCGGTCCGGATGTTATCGTACTACGTATTATATCAAAACCCCACGGTAAAATCAAGGTATAAGGCCGATTTTTTAATCGGCATAATCAACAACTTTCCCGAAAAAAAGGGGGCTTTATAAAGCAATCTACGATAAAAACGGTCTTTTTTACCGACCGCGCGCATTCTTTTAACGGTATCGTTTCCGGGCACACCGGCGCATGCCCGGCGGGACGGCGAAAAAGTACCGGAGCCCGTTCGGGCTCCGGTACGGACAGGTCATATTCAGCAAGCGCCGTGCGCCAGCATGGCGTTGACGACCTTCTGGAATCCGGCGATGTTCGCTCCGGCGACGAAGTTGCCCTTCATGCCGTATTCCTCTGCCGCGTTCGCGATGTTGTGGTAGATTCCGACCATGATGTCGTTGAGCTTCCGGTCCACTTCCTCGAAGGTCCAGCTGAGTCTTTCGCTGTTCTGGGACATTTCGAGTGCGCTGGTCGCCACGCCTCCGGCGTTGGACGCCTTGCCGGGGACGAACAGCACGCCGTTCTCCTGGAGGTACTTGGTCGCCTCGATGGTGGTAGGCATGTTGGCGCCTTCGCAGACCGCCTCGACGCCGTTTGCCACGAGAGCCTTGGCGTCGTCGATGAGCAGCTCGTTCTGAGTAGCGCAGGGCAGGGCGATGTCGCATTTGACGGACCACACGCCGCGTCCCTCGTGATACTCGGACTCGGGACGGTACTTCTTGTACTCGGTGAGGCGGGCGCGGTTCTTTTCCTTGATTTCCTTGACGGCGGCGAGATCCACTCCGTCCTTGTCGTAGATCCAGCCGGTGGAGTCGCTCATTGTGACGACCTTGCCGCCCAGCTGAGTGGCCTTTTCCGCGGCGTAGATCGCCACGTTGCCCGCGCCGGAGATGACGACGGTCTTGCCGTCGATGGAAGAGCCGTTGCACTTCAGCAGCTCGCGGACGAGATAGAGCAGACCGTAGCCGGTGGCTTCCGTGCGGACGAGAGATCCGCCGTAGGAGAGACCCTTGCCGGTGAGGACGCCCTCGTAGAGACCGCGAATGCGCTTGTACTGACCGAACATATAGCCGATCTCGCGCGCACCGGTGCCGATGTCGCCGGCGGGAACGTCGGTGTCCGCGCCGATGTACTTGCAGAGCTCAGTCATGAAGGACTGGCAGAACGCCATGACCTCGCGGTCGGACTTGCCCTTGGGGTCGAAGTCGGAGCCGCCCTTGCCGCCGCCGATGGGGAGGCCGGTCAGGGAGTTCTTGAACACCTGCTCGAATCCGAGGAACTTGATAACGCTGAGGTTGACCGAGGGATGGAGTCTGAGGCCGCCCTTGTAAGGCCCGATGGAGTTGTTGAACTGTACTCTGTAACCCGTGTTCACGCGGATCTTGCCGCTGTCGTCCACCCACGGGACTCTGAAAATGATCTGACGGTCGGGCTCCACGATCCTCTCCAGGATCGCTTCGCTCTCATAGAGTTTCTCGTTCTTTTCGATGACTTTCTCAAGAGACTCGAAAACTTCGCTTACCGCCTGGAGAAATTCCGGCTGATAGGAGTATTTTGCCCGAACGGCTTCAAGCGTTTTTTCCGTGTAGTTCATGATCTTCTTCCTTTCCCTCGCCGTATCGCGCAGGTGCGGAGAGCCCCCCGCATCGCTCTCAGACGACTCATTAAATAATTACGCTAATAAATATACCACAAAATGGAAATAAATGCAATAAAAAAGATGGCCCCGTGTAAAATTTTTTTCGGGGGCAGAAATTTTACCGGGAATGTAACGGAAATCATTGTGAGATCGCGGTCGTTTTTTCATTCAGATGTTGAAATTATCGTCGTTTAGTGCTATAATCTGTAAGATGCGTGGTAAAGAGCTGCGCTGAGGAAAAAACAAAACCATTACGAAAAACGGAGGCGGCGGAACCGGATATGAAGATCATCATTATCGGAGCCGGGAAGGTCGGCAGAGCGCTTGCGGAGGGACTCTCGAAGGAGGATCACGACGTCGGCGTCATCGACACAAATAAAACAGTGATCGAGGAGCTTGTGAACACCTGCGATATCATCGGTATCTGCGGGAACGGCGCGCTCTACAGCGTCCAGGAGGACGCGGGCGCCCGGGATGCGGATCTTGTCATCGCCACCACCGGCGCGGACGAGATCAACATGCTGATCTGCCTGCTGGCGAGGAAGCTCGGCGCCTCCCACACCATAGCGAGGGTCAGGGATCCCCGGTACGAAAGGCAGCTTCGCTTCATGAGGGACGATCTCGGACTGTCCATGTCCATCAATCCCGAAAAGGCGACCGCCCACGAGATCGCCCGCGTACTGCGGTTCCCCACCGCGCTGAAGCGCGAGGCGTTCGCCAAGGGGAGGGTAGAGCTCATCGAGTACCGGATCGCCAAAGGCTCGCCGCTCTCTGACATGAGGCTGTCGGACCTCTCCTCAAACGTCAGGGCGAAGGTCCTGATCTGCGCCGTGGAGAGGAACGGAAAGGTGTCTATCCCCACGGGCGATTTCGTCCTCAGCGAGGGCGACACCGTGTATATCACGTCGTCCACCGCTGAGCTGAGGAAGTTCTTCGGCCACATGGGCGTGCTTCGCGCCGGAGTCGATTCCGTCATGATCGCCGGAGGGAGCAACATCTGCTATTATCTCGCAAAAGAGCTGACCGAAACAGGGATCGACTTTACGATCATCGACAAGAACGCTGCGAGATGCAATCACCTGAGCGAGCATTTCCCTCACGCGCTCATCATCAACGGCGACGCCACCGAGGTGGAGCTCCTCAATGAGGAGGGGATCACGAGGACCGACGGTTTTGTGGCGCTCACCGACATCGACGAGGCGAACATCATAATGTCCATGTACGCCATCAAGGTGGGCGTGGGCAAGGTCGTGGCGAAGATCAACAGACAGTCGTTCGCCGACCTGGTTTCCCGGACCACCCTCACGGATACCATCATCTCTCCGAGTCAGGTCACGGCAGAGCAGATCATCCGCTACGTGCGCTCCATGAACACGTCCCCCGAAAACGGGATCGTCACTCTCCACAGACTTGTGGGAGGCAAGGTGGAGGCCGTGGAGTTCAACGCAACGGCGGAGTCCGGCGTGACGGGGATCACCCTGTCCGATCTTCCCACCCGTGACGACACGCTTATCGCCGTAATCGTCAAGAACGGGAACTTCATAATTCCCGGAGGAAGCGACGTGATCGAGGAGGGCGACAGCGTGGTCGTCGTGACTACCGATACCGCTCTCACGTCCCTGTCCCAGATCGTCCGCAAGGGAGGGGTCAAAAAGTGAATTTCCGCTCCATCCGTTACGTCCTCAGCAGGATAATGCTTGCCGAGGCGGCGTTTATGGCGATCCCGCTTGTTGTCTGCTTTATCTACCGGGATCCCCTGTGGGATATTCTGTCCTTTGTGATAACCATAGCTGCGCTCGTGGCGTGCGGACTGCTGATAAGTATCAAGGCGTCGAGGGACGGCGAGATCTTCGCCCGCGACGGTCTTGCCATAGTATCTCTCTCATGGATCGTCATGTCGCTGTTCGGCGCTGTGCCGTTCAGCATCGCCGGCGCGACCTCCAACTACGTCGACAGCCTTTTTGAGACTGTTTCCGGATTCACCACCACCGGAGCATCCGTCCTCCCGGGGGAGGTGATCGAGTCCCTGGGACAGGGCATCCTGTTCTGGAGATCCTTCACTCACTGGATCGGCGGAATGGGCGTCCTCGTCTTCGTCATGGCGATTCTTCCCATGTCCGGCGCCGGAAATATGCACATCATGCGCGCCGAGGTCCCGGGTCCCGAGGTGGGCAAGCTGGTCTCGAAGATCAGCAAGACCGCGAAGATCCTTTACGGGATCTACCTCGCCATTACGCTTGCCGAGACCGTTGTTCTCATGATCTGCGGTATGAATCTCTACGACGCGCTGATACACTCCTTCGGCACGGCGGGCACGGGCGGATTCAGCAATCGCGCGGCGAGCATAGGGTACTACACCAATCCGGCTATACACGTTTCGATCTCGATATTCATGCTGATATTCGGCGTGAATTTCAACGTCTACTATCTCATTCTGCTGAGACAGTTCAAAAAGGCGTTCGACAACCTCGAACTGAAGGTCTATTTCGCCATCGTGGGCGTCTCGACAGCCATCGTCACCGCAAACATAATCCGCCAGGTCGGCAGCTTCGGCGAGAGCCTCAATCTCTCGTTCTTCCAGGTGTCGTCGCTGATCACCACGACGGGATATTCCACCACGAATTTCGATACTTGGCCGAATCTCTCCAAGGCTATCGTAATCCTCCTGATGTTCTTCGGAGCCACGGCGGGTTCCACCGGAGGCGGATTTAAGCTGTCCCGTATCATCATCCTGGTGAAATCGGCGATCCGCGAGATGAAAAAACTGGTCCATCCGCACGCGGTCTCTTCTGTGCGGATCGACAAAAAGACCGTGGACGAGGACACGATCCACGGCACGTTCGTATACTTTGTCGTCTACGCGTCCGTGCTTCTCGTGTCGTTTTTCCTGCTGTCCGCCGATCCTGTGTCGGAGGACCCGACCACGTCGTTCACCGCGGTGCTGTCGTGCCTTAACAACATAGGACCCGGACTCGGGAAGATAGTCGGTCCTGCGGGAAACTTCGGCACGTTCCATTTCCTGTCGAAGATCCTGCTTACCGTGGATATGCTCCTCGGCAGGCTCGAGATCTTCCCGGTGCTGATGCTCTTTGCTCCCGGAATGTGGAAGAGAAGACGCTCCATGTCGAAAGCCCGGCTTGCAAAGATTTACGCCGAGGACGACAAGCGGCTGGGAGAATGAAACTGCAAAACAAAAAGATCATCACTTTTTTCGTGTGATGATCTTTTTTTCTTTTACAGTTCGACCTCGATCTCCCGGTCTATCTCCATCTAATCCGGCGTCACGGCGCAGTCCACGGCGATCACTTTCACTCCCGCGCGGCGGGCTTCTCTCAACGCCTCGCCGAAGGCGGGGTCGGTGGCGTCGTTCGGGCGGAACAGCCGCGGCCCCTTCATCTGCACTACGAACAGGACGCAGGCGTCAAATCCCTCTTTTACCGCCGCCGCAAGACCCCTGAGGTGCTTTGCACCGCGCTCTGTGGGCGCGTCCGGGAACATGGCGACGCCGCCCTGCTCCAGCGTCACTCCCTTGACCTCGATGAACGCCCTTTTGTCGCCGTGTTCCGCGTAAAAATCGAACCTTGAGTCGCCGTGCTTCACCTCGCCGCGCACCTCAGCGCCCGCCGGCAGGAGACCGCCCCGGCGGAGCCACTCGCCCGCCGCCCTGTTCGGCGCCTGGGAGTCTATATTTACGAGCAGGGGACCGCCTTCGTCCCGCTCCTTCACCACAGCCACAAGGTCGTATTTCGTCACCCTCTCCGGGTTTCCCGATTTCGAGAGGAAGACCCGCCGCCCGGGGACAAGCAGCTCCCGGCACCTGCCCGTATTCGGCACGTGGACGAGGCTTGTTTCATCACCGGTACGGACTCGGGCGATGAATCTGTTCGGTCTTTCGAGGAATACCCCCTCTGTCACGTCGGAGTATCTCACGGTCAGCTGTCCATCTCCATGAAAGAACGTGCGATCACGTTGTCCTGAAGTCCCTCGTCAAGATCAACGAAGTACCCGCTGAACCCGCCCACGCGGACGATGAGATCCCGGTGGCGATCCGGATTGACCTTTGCGTCGAGCAGTTCCTCCGGACTCACCACGGTGACCGTGTATTGCTGGCCGCCCTCCTTGAAGAAGGTCTTGGCCAGCGTTTTGAACGTCTCTTTCCCCTTCGGGGTGTTGAATATCTTTTTGTCAAACTTTATCATATAGATGAATCCGCTTCCGGCGTCCAGATGACGGTATTTCAGCACGGATTTCATCGCGGCGGTGGGACCGTTCGTATCGCACCCGGGCACCGCGGCGATGCAGTCGGCTATAAGAGGCTCGCCCTTTTTCTTTCCGTTGGGGAGCGCAGCGATGTTGCGGCCGTAGTGGGCGGCACGGTCGTCCGGGGAGCATCCCCCGGTGAAAACGCCGCCGCGGTACGTGTGATTACGCTTCAGGAACGTGAAGAACCGGTTGAGGATGCGCGCGGTGATCTCGTCCACCTCGTCGATATCGTTTCCGAACTTCTCGCAATGGGAAAAGTCGTACCACAACCTGTCGTACCCGACGAAATCCGCCTTCAGCGCGTCGATAAGCTGATCCATGGTATATTTTTTCTCGATGAACACCAGCTTTTTGATCGCCCAGAGACTGTCCCCCGCGTCGGCGATGGCTTCGGCGAGGATCTGCCCGTGACCGTAGAGCGGCCCGCCGTTGCGGTAATCGATACCGCGCTCGAGGCACCCCTCGATGAGGCAGGAGCGGAGCGGATTCGGCTGGAATATGGCTCTCGTGTGCTGGCAGCCGTTGGCTGCCTCGCAGGCGAGGAAAGTGATGTATTCCAGCTGGCGCAGGAACGCGAGCTCCATCTCCTCGTAAGAGGTGAATTTTCGCGCGTCGCCGGTGTTAAGTGAAACAAAGCGCTGCCGCATCTCGTCGAATCCGTCGTGGAGAGCAAATTCAAGGCATTTGCCGAAGACGACCTCGCCGTCCTCGAGACCCATGTGGCTCTTGCCCATGATGTCGATCTGATTGCATCCGTTCATGCAGTACAGATGACTGTCACAGGGCGGGATGCCCAGCTTCTCCAGAGCGGGGCAGACCACCTCGTCGTTGTAGAGGGCGGGCATGCCGATGCCGGAGGCGAGAGTCTCCGCCGCCTCGTCCCAGAGGGACTCCGGAGTGTTGCGGTGGACGCGCATGGTCAGGTTCGGCGTCTCGTATTTCTTTTCCCGCGCGATCTTCAGTATATCGTAGGACAGACCGTTCGTCATATCGTTCCAGTTCTCGTCGGAACCGCTGATGCAGAGGTTCCAGGTCCTCGTGTCGTGGAACGCCTCCCACAGACGGGAGAGGGAGTCGAGCAGCTCCTCCCGGTCGCTTGTCGCCTCGTAGGCTCGTTTCATATACTGATCGAAGCGCCCGGGCGAGTCGGTGCCGTCAAAGGTGAAAATCATCCAGAAGGCGTGGCACGCGGAGGTGAAGTCGTAGGCGGGCTTTCTCGGGACCACCTCAAAAGCGCGGGCAGCCGCCTCGTATCTCTTTTTGTCGGCGGGATCGTCGCACCTCGCCGCCTCTTCCAGTGCAAGCTCGTGAAAGCGCCTGCCGAGGGTATCGATGGCGTCCAGAGTGTACTCGCACCCGCGGTAGAACCAGTCGCTGTCGTCCACGTTGATCTTCTTGTATTTGTTTATTATCTCCCGGATCCCGTCTGTTCCGAGATTTATGATCCTTCCGAAATCGGGATTCGAGTGACCTGCCCAGCCTCCGCCCCACATGGCGCAGGAGGACTCGATCTCCCCGTACCCCTCGAAGCGGCGCAGATTCTGCGACACGCTCCGGAAAAAGCGGTATTTTTCCGCATTCCGGCGGATCTCGTCCGCCAGCTCGGGATATTTTTCGATCATCTCCTCCTGGCGGTCGTCGGAGAAGGCGAACCCCATGCCGTAGCTGAATCCGCCGCCGCATCCGTGGGAACGGGCGTCCACCACGGGAAGGATGTTCCTGTCGAAGCTGATGCGGATGTATTCCGCGCCGTCCTTCAGCGCGCGGCCGATCCGCTCGGAGTAGTCTGCCGCCTCGTCGGCGAAGAAGCCGGCGGCCATGGGATCGATTTCACAGTATTTCATAAGTATCGTCTCCGTAAAAAAAAGCGCTTATTCCGGTCGCGCCCTGCCGGAGCAGGGCGCGATCATATTGTTTTGGTCAGACTCCCATGTCGAGGAACGTCCGTGCAATGACGTTGTCCTGGAGTCCCTCGTCGAGGTTGACGAAGTAGTCGCTGTAGCCGCCAACGCGGACGATAAGGTCGCGGTGGCGCTCCGGATGGACTTTGGCGTCAAGCAGATCCTCGGGGTTCACCACGGTGACGGTGTACTGCTGCCCGCCGCCTCCGAAGAACGTCTTGGCGAGGGTCTTGAACGCCTCTTTGCCCTTCGGCGTGTCAAAAATCTTCTTGTCGAATTTGTTCATGAAGATGAATCCGCTGCAGGAATCCTCGTGGCAGTAGCGGAGCGCCGATTTGATGTGTGCCGTGGGTCCGTTCATATCACAACCGGGTACGGCTGCGATACTGTCCGCGATCAGCGGATCGCCCTTCTTCCTCCCGTTGGGGAGCGCGGCGATCCGACGGCCGTAGCCCGCTGCGCGGCTGAACGGCGAGCATCCGCCGGTGAATACGCCGCCGCGGTAGGTGTGGTGACGCTTCAGGATCTTAAAGAACCTGTTGGTGATCTTCGCGGTGATCTCGTCCACCTCGTCGATGTCGTTGCCGAACTTCTCGCAATGGGAAAAGTCGTACCACAGCTCGTCGTACCCCTCGAAGTTCGCGTCGAGCGCGTCGATGAGCTGCTCCATGGTATATTTCTTTTCGATGAACACAAGCTTCTTTATCGCCCACAGACTGTCGCCTGTGTCGGCGATGGCTTCCGCCAGCACCTGACCGTGATTATAGAGCGGTCCGCCGTTGCGGTAATCGATACCGCGCTCGAGGCACCCCTCGATGAGGCATGAGCGGAACGGATTGGGCTGGAACGTGGCTCTCACGTGCTGAGCGTCGTTGGC
>CACXCL010000125.1 GCA_902766115.1 uncultured Ruminococcus sp. | reverse complement strand
GGGTCGCTTCCCGCGTTGCAGGTCCGGTTGATCGTTCCGTCGGGCTGGCGGATGCCGGGGATCGGGGCGAAGTCCCAGAGACCCGCGATCTCAGTCGCAAAGACGACGATGGAGTTATACGTTGAGGCGTAGCCGCCGATGGTCAGCGGCATCTCGCCGGTCCTGAATCTGTTCGCCACGTCGAAGCTGATGGGCAGCGAGAACTGCGTGTACATGTTCGCCATGTAGTCGAACGCCTCGAGGACCGTGTTGGAGTCCAGATTAATCCTCATGCCGTCGTCGGTCCAGATGGTGGAGCCACGCTGGAAGGTCATTGTGGACAGGAGATCAAGTCCCGGCCCGATACCGATGTCCATGTTGTTGTACTGGAGCACCGGGATCATTGCCAGTAGCTCGTCCCAGGTCTCCGGCGGCTCAAGCTCCAGAGCCGCGAGGACGTCGGTGCGGTAGAACATCATCATCCATTCCTGCTTCACGGGGAGACCGTAGGTCTTTCCGTAAAGCTCAAGGTTGATGAACGCGCTCGGGCTGAACCGCTGCTTTACCTCGTCAAGGTCGCTGAAACCGTTTAGTTCCTTTAAAGCACCGCGGATGGCGTAGTCCATTACGTCGCCCGTTCCGCCCGCCGCGTTGGTCGCCGCCGTGCCCTCAAGGGCAAGGTCGGGACCGATGCCCGCCAGGATCGCGGGGAGGAGCGCGTCGGCCGAGACAAGCTTCAGAGTGACGGGGATGCCTGTTTCGGGAGCAAATTTGTTGTTGATCTGAGTTCTTATGATCTGCGCCTGGTCACGGCCGGAGACCGTCCATGCCTGGAGCGTATCCTCTGTGAGCCCCTCGGTATCCTCGACGCCGAGAGCCGAGTAGTCGGTGAAGAAGGAACCGAAGAACTGACCCATCTCGTAGCTCACAGCGTTGAAGAAGTTGCCTTCGGCGCGGGGCAGCTTCTCTCCGGAGGGCTGGACGAGAATGTAGTCGAGCTGTACGGGCTGGTCCTTTGCGTTGATGACCCAGGTACCCAGAGTACCGAGGTGACTCTTGAGAGAGCCGAGGTTGCGGGCGATTTGGTCCTCGTCCTTGCCCATCTTTTCCATGAGGATGGCGGCCTGCTCAAGAAGCGCCGTCTGCTCGCTGCGTCCTTTGCTGAGGGTACGCAGCTCGTCGATGGCACGGTTGAGCTCCTTCGCCTGGGCGGTGAGGTCTCTGATCGTATCCGGCATGATCCTCATGAAGCCGTAGTCGCGGTACTTGTCCGGGTCGGCTCCGGTAAGGCGGAGGATCTGCAGGTAGTCGGCGTTGACGTTTTTCTGCACGTTGCTGACCGTGCTTATGATCTCGGCCATGTCGCCGAGGGAAGTTTCGACCCTTACGGTGTGACGTCCCTTGTCAAGGTAGAATTCCGCGGTGTCGTTTCCGACCTTCGCTTCGGTGATCCTGAAGTTGTTGGAGGAGTAGAACCGCAGGTTGTTCGCCTCCTTGAAGGGGACCTCGCCGTCGATATAGACCTTTCTCGAAACGAACACGCCGTCGTTGAACGACTGTCTGTATCTGAATACCAGCGTGTAGAGACCGGGAGTGTCGATATCGAAGGTGTATTCCACCCACTGGCCGACGATATAGCCCGTGGTGGAGTCGCCGAGAGTGTTCAGCAGGTAGTGCGTCGCGTGCTGAGGCTCCGTGATGGAGGACGTCCTGTTGTTGTTCGGGAAAATGGTGGCGTCCGATACGGCGGAGGGAGTCTCGGCGTCAAGGTAGATGTGATCCTTGCCCTTGTCCTTGCCGCTCAGCGTCTTTTTGTATTCCTCCCAGGTGATCTCGTCCTCGGCGGGACGGATCGTGAAGCTGTGGATGGCGACGTCCTCTCTGAGCGGCTCCAGGGTCAGGGTGTTCTTGCCCTCCTCGAAGTATATCTCAAAGGGAGCGGTGTGGAATCCGTTCTTGTCGGAACAGACGTAAGTCTGCCACAGCCTTTTGGTGGATGTCTCGGGACGGATCTCGTTTCCCGCCTTGTCGATGCGGAAAGCCTTGTCTCTGTTTCCGCCGCTCTTTGCCGGATCGAATCCGTCCTGGTACTGCAGCTCCCAGTGCTTCTTGAACTGCAGGAACCGCGCCTCGGAGAAGGGAACGCGGTCGTTTATGTAGAGGATCCTCTCGATGGAGGTCGTTTTGTCCGAGACCGAGCAGTACTCGAATTCAAGGACGTATCTGCCCGCCTTCGGCACGTCGAAGCTGAACGTTACCGTGCCTGTCTCGGGCAGTATGACGGCGCTTTTTCCTTCGAAGTCGTCCACGATCTCCGGCGTGACGGTGGTTTTTTCGTGATCCGTGTCGACGCATTCCACCGCATCGAAGGTCGTCTCTTCCGTCCCCCGGGGGTCGTCCTTGTGATTCTCGTCGTACTCGTCGTACGAGATCGCCGAAAGGATCTCCGTGATGGACTGCAGGCTCGCCTTTCTGTCGTCGTCCGCCGTCAATGTTGCCGTCGATTCTTCCGCGCCGACACGCACGGCAGAAAAGACGCCCGTCAGCATCATGGCCGCCAGGACGAACGACAAAAGCCTGCTCCCTTTTCTTTTTGTCATATGACATTCTCCGTTCTGCCGGCGTCGCCGGCTGTGATTATGTTTTTGAGGCGGCGCGCGCCGCCTTCCTGCCGATCTTTCTTCTCCCGCTCGCGCCTGCGCGCCTGCGTATACACGCGCACACGCGCGCGTGCGAGAAAATATAAGAGAGCCGGATCTCCGGCTCACGTCCGCTCCGGGCGGGCTTTTTTCGGCGCTGATCCGGCGGGAAATTCGCGATCTCGCGCACCCGCCGGACCAAGTGTCAACATATTATCATAATAACGCGGAAAAGTCAAGCGAGGTAAAACGCCGCCGTTTTTTCCGCGCCGGGCGGCGGGGACACTTTCGGCAGTTGTCGGTGATTTTCGGCATTTTTTCTCCTGCGACCCGCCTCTGAGGGAAATGCGGCTCCGCCTCACGGGCATGGCGGCGGGCGGCGGGAAAAGAGCTTTCGCCCGATTGCGCCGGGAAACCCTTATTTTTCAGGAGATTCGAGGCGTTGTGAGGTTATTCGCAAGAATGTTGCGCGCCTCCGTTTTCACCGGTCCGGGGGCGGCGGGATATCACTGACCATACGCACAAAAACGAGGGTTCAATTTTGTATATCTTGCACAAAAAAATCCCGAAAAATTCTACGTATGTACAGGTTGCACAAATTTGCGTCCGGAGGGCTCTGCAAGGCGGTCCGCGGGCGGATCACGTGGTTCCGGACCCGGTTCCGACAAAAAGAGAGAAAATAACAAATTTGTTTATTGACAACCGGGCGAGTTCTCCTTATAATAATAGCGAAAGAAGTTCGCGGGGAAGCGGCCGGGCGGTCGCGCGACGCGGAAAAACAGGAAAGGAACAGTCACCATTATGTATTATATCGGAGTAGATCTGGGCGGCACGAACATCGCCGTCGGAATCGTTGACGAAAACAACGCCATCGTAAAAAAAGCGAGCACCCCCACGAAGCCCGAGAGAGGAGCGGACGCCATCGTCGCCGACATGGCTGCCCTCGCCAAGTCTCTTATGGCTGATCTCGGCATTTCCGTCGCGGACATCGGCTGGGCGGGAGTGGCGTCCCCCGGCACCGTGGATCACCAGCGCGGAGTGGTGGTTTACGCCAACAATATCCCGTTTCTCGATTATCCTCTGGCTGACAATCTGTCCGCGCTGCTGGGGGGCATCCCCGTACACGCGGAAAACGACGCCAACGCCGCCGCCAAGGCGGAAGCCGTCGCCGGTGCGGCGAAGGGAGCGAAGTACTCGGTCATGATCACCCTCGGAACGGGTCTCGGCGGCGGTATCGTCATCGACGGCGAGGTCTATTCGGGATTCAATTTCGCCGGCGCGGAGCTCGGTCACGTGGTCATCGAGAAGGACGGCAGACAGTGCTCCTGCGGAAGAAAGGGATGCTGGGAGGCGTACAGCTCCGCCACGGGGCTTGTGAACATCACGAAGGACCGCATCGCGGACGCGCGCCGGGACGGCAGGGCGACGATCATGGAGGACATGATCGGAGGCGATCTCGCGAAGGTTTCCGCGAGAACGGCGTTTTCCGCCATGAAGCAGGGCGACGAGGTGGCGGCAGAGGTGGTCGACGAGTACATCGGCTATCTGGCGTGCGGCATCGGCAACATCATCAACATCTTCCAGCCGGAGATACTCACCATCGGCGGCGGAATCTGCAACGAGGGGGACTACCTTCTGAAGCCGCTGCTTGAAAAGGTGTTCTACGTTGAGACCTACACCAAGGAGGGCACGCCTCAGACGGAGATCAAGATCGCGGCGCTGGGCAACGACGCGGGCATCATCGGAGCCGCCGTGCTTGGCAGACACTGAGACCGGCAGCAAGCCGGAGCGGATTTTCCGCTCCGGCTTTTCTTTGTTTTATTGACATTGCGCTCCGATTGTGATATTATAATGGGACAGAGACGGCGCGAGCGGCGCCGTTCTGAAAACCAGGTTCTCGTAATGAAAGGAGAAAACCATGAAAAAACTTATCGCTATCATCCTGGTCGCGATGATGGTCTTCGCTCTCGTATCCTGCGCGGGCAAGACCGGCGACTCGGGAAAAGACACTTCGAAGAACACGGAGCAGGACACCGGGAAGGAAACGGAGAAGGATACCGGAAAAGAGACCGAGGCGGATACGGAGCCTGCCGTGTCCACCGATCCCATCGAGCCCCTGATCGATGCCTTCATCGAAGACAACGAGTGCGTGACTCACGGTAAGGTCGACATCATTTTCAACTTCGCGGGCGATTCCTTCACCATGGAAAATCTTGCGAACGTCATCAGAGATGGCGCAGGTCTTGATCCCGGGATCACCGTGGAGATCGACGAGGCCGTCTTTGAGGACATGAAGCAGAACTATCAGGATTCCGGCGACGGCGGCGGAGCAGCCGGAAACGGATTTGTGTGGGTCGACGACGTCCCCGTGACGTTCACGAACCCCGCCACCGAGGAGGTCGTGGAGAAAGAGATCGACTTCTCGTTCCGCAAGTGCCTGCCCTCAGCCGAGATTTACCCGGACGGCGTGCTCGGCACGTGCCCCGAGGACAGCGACGCTACCATGAAGATGGCTTATTCGAAGCTGATCCCCTTCACCATCTCCGCGGAAACACCGAATTATGAGGGCTACGAGGGCGAGTACACCGAAGAGGCAGTCAAGGCGTTCTTCCGCGAGGCCACCGGACTCACCGACGAGGATGCGTACGATCTGACCCTGGTGTACTTCGATCCCGAGACCCGCGGCGAATCCTTCTACGTCGTATTCTCGTACAAGAACGCTCCCGAAGGCAAGTTCGACCCCGTCTGGATCGAGACCGCGTTCTGATCAACGGAATAATGCTTAAAATGACCTCCCCCGGGAGGTCATTTTTTTGCCGGTTTTCGGAAGAACCACAGCCGCCCCTAAATAAATAACGCGGGGGCGCTTTGAAAAGCGCCCCCACCCCGGCAAACAGGCGTTTGTCCCAAATAAACGCTCAAATACTTCCTGTTTGCCCGAAAAATGTGTCTCCTGACACATTTTTCCAAAATAAGACTTTAAAGGCGCGAAGTGCTTCGCGCCTGAGTTTTTTGTGGGGGCTAATATACAGTCGCTCTCCGATAACGAAACCACGATGATGGGAGAGGCAGATGTTAACAACTAACCCTTTTAGTATTCGGGCAGAACGCGGGGGAGCGAGACGACCGCTGCCGGTGGCAGGATGATAAACTTTGGAAAAACGGCGTTTATCGCCGTTTTTCGGGCAAACAGGAAGTTTTTGAACGATTATATAGGACTCCGCCTGTTTGCGCGAGTGGCAGCGGTCGAAATTCTGCGAGCGAATGGCGAGCAAAGAATTTCGGGCACCGCAACAGGGGAGAAGTGCCCAAGCCCTTTCGTACTGCCTCTCCGTAGTGGTTGTCGGAGCTCTGCTCCGGCTCGTCCGATCGGATAAAGCGGGCTCGTCGCCCCCTCCGACTTCTCTTTCCGCCGTTGCCCTTGCTCTTCAATCCTTTGCTCTGCAAAGGGAAGAGAAAGGGCGACAAAACACTCGAAGCGGGAAACAAACTTTTTTGTGGGACGAGGGTTGATTTTTTCTATATAAAATAAGCTATTATCGTATTTCATAATCGTTCATCTCATCATCC
>CACXCL010000124.1 GCA_902766115.1 uncultured Ruminococcus sp. | reverse complement strand
CGCACTTCATCCCGCGTTCCGCGGCGAAATCCCGTATTTTTCCCCCGTCCGGGTGGGTGTCAACGTCCCCGAAGAAGAATATCTCGTTCCCCCACACCCCGGACGCGCCTCCGATGAAGCCCGCGTCGTACCCGGGCAGTGCGATATGCCCCGGTCTGATGCGGAGCACCTCCGCTCCGAGTGACTCCGCCGCCGCGGCGATGGACAGATCGGCTGTCACCGCCGAATTTCCGAACACGAGGGTCGAGCAGGCGGCGTACCCCTGCCGGACGTTCACCACAGGAACGTCGCGCTCCTCGCAGAACGCGAGGATCTCCGGCGCGGCTGCGTCCTTTTTGCAAAGTACCGCGCCGCCGAGGGCCGCACAGTTGAGCCCCACGTCGAGAGGGTATTTTTCCCCACGCGGACCGGACGCCGTGATCACCGTTAAGCCGCGCTTTTCGATCTTCCGCACGATCCCACCGAACGAGGCGGCGTATTTTTCGTGGACGAACACCGTGTCCCCGATCCGGAAGAGAAGCATGTCCGCGTGAGACGCTACCGGAGGCGCCAGCGTCTGATCGGGTGGAAGAAGCGCCGCCTCAAAACGGCGCGACAGCTCCCCCGCGGTCCCGTCAGGGACCAGGCACGATATCAGGCAAAGCGGTTTTTCCATTTCATCCCCTCCATGAGATGATTAAAAAGGGCTGTCGAAATAAGATGCAGAATCGTCGTTCTTTGCCCCGTGAGGCGTACCTCAGTACGTCGAGGGGCAAAAACGGCGATAGAAAAAGCACATAAAAATGGAAAAATCCGTAGGATTTTCACCAAAAAGGAGAAAAACTACGGATTATCGTTTTCCCATTTAATAATTGCCGGTGATTTTTCGATCTGCGCTTATAGCGACAGCCCTTGTTCGGTCAGTTTTTATACTCTTGATACCTTGCCGGAACGAAGGCAACGGGAGCAAACGTAAACAGTCTTGTGAGTGCCGTTGACGACGACCTTGACCCGTCTTATGTTGGGCTTCCACATTCTGTTGGTCTTGCGCTCGGAGTGGGAGACGTTGTGACCGAAGGAAACTCCCTTTCCGCAGACAGAGCATTTTGCCATGACTTACACCTCCATCTATGTGATTAAATCAATCTTTTGCAAACTCAGCAACCGATATTATATCATACTGAAACCCGATATGCAAGAGAAATTTTCATTTTTTTTAAAGATTTTGCGGCATTTGTTGCAAACGGGCGTCGCGTCACATATACGTAGCCAGTCTGCGGCCCTTTTCCACCGCGGGGCGGGGCACTCTCTCCTCAGCCGGAGGCAGGGGATCGTAGCTCTCAGGACAGTGGGGCTCGGACTGATACCAGTACGCCGTCACGGCGATGTCGTCGGAGCGGTCGTTGGCGTGACCGTGCTCGATGGATACGCGTATTTTCTCCCGGAACGGGATCGGGTCCGCCACGTGGAACCGGTAGACCGCCACCTTGCCGTTGCAGTTGTGAGCGCGGAGGAAGAACTTGTCCTCGCACCATGATTCGCCGGAGAACGGCGCCGTGGTGCTCTGCATGCCCCAGGCGTGGCAGAAGTAGTCCTCGCTGCCGGTGCCGTGGAGATCCGGCGGCCAGTCGCCGCCCTTTTCCTTCGTTCCCTCGGGACGGTCTATGAAGAACATGTCGTCTCCCTCGCCCCACCATTCGCCCTCAAGATTGTCGATGGACATGTTGACGCCCAGATAGTTGCCCGCGCCCTCGGCGTAGAGGATGCGGAAGTTGTATTCGTCGGTGAGATTGTGCTCCGTGTCGGCGCCCTCCGGCGTCACGGCGGGATTCTCCCGCCTCCACGCCGCGTGGAAGGTGAACGTGTCCTCCGGCAGAGAGTCGAACTCCCTCCAGTCCACGTAGAACCAAATCCTCACCATCTTGGCCTGATCGTTGAAGAATTCGATACGGGCGCTCTTTCTGAACGGCATGGGGACCCAGCAGTTCAGCGCCACGCCCTCGCCCTGGTGCTGCTCATCATTGACGCTGGTCGAAAAACACACGTTGCTCATGGTATAGGAACGCGCGTGGCCGAGACAGAAGAAGTCTCCCACGGGGCACTCCACCGACGGGGTATCCTCGCCGTCCCACCACATGCGTATGAGACACTTCCTGAGATAGAACGGATCTTCCGTCCCCACCGCCATCCAAATGTGGCGGATCTCGCCCGTCGCCTCCAGATCCATAAGAGTGAGCGACGATCCTGGCGCGACCTCTCGCCAGTCCATGTTGGCGCCGGTCCTGTCGTAGCTACTTTCCCTTCTCGCTCTGAAGGGCAGAGCGCGCGTCAATTCGTTCAGACTGTTCATAATATACCTCCGGTATGTTCTTTTTACCAATGATACAACAGCGCGAGGCGAATGTCAACACGAATCTTGATTTCCCGCCCCCAATGTGATAAAATATTGTCGTCGTGCGGGGGAGATTCCCGCAAAGCAGCGGAAAGAGACGGTGCCACGGCGGTGGAAGCGATAAAAAAGTTTTTCAAAAAGAAGATAAAGATGCACTGGAGCGCGGCGATCTTCGCCGCGGCCCTCATGTGTTTCTTTATACTTTTGTCCGCCGTCGCGATCCAGCCGGGAGAGTTCGCCGGGACTCTGAAGAACTTCATGGCGGTCCCTGTCCTCTGGCTGCTCAACGCCGTGCCGATAATCGTTCTGTTCGGTATCGTCTGGGCGGCGTGCGGCAACGTGTTCTGGGCGGGCGCCGCCGCCACTCTGATCATCAATCTGTTGTCCGTCATCAACCTTATCAAGATCGAGGGACGCAACGACCCGCTGACCGCGGCGGATTTCGGTCTCATCACCGAAGCGCTCCAGGCGACGGGGGAGTATAAGCTGAATCTTCATATATGGATCATCGTGCTTTCCGTCCTCGCGTCTGTCCTGCTGGTTCTGGCGGGGATAAAGATAAAGTCCGGGAGGCGGATCCCGGTCCGCGGCGCCGTGGCGGTGTTCATGGCGACGCTCATGGCTGTGATGATGGTGAAGGTCTACCCATCCGCCGACATTATGAACTACGTCAACGAGAGGGTCGAAAAGCGTGTCAGGGGAGACGGAGGGAAGTACTCCGTCTACAACATCCCGGCGGTTTTCAACAACACGGGATTCCTTTACGGTTTTTTCCGCACGTTCAATTCATACAGGATCGACCGTCCTCAGGGATACAGCAGATCCGAGGCGGCGTCGTGGGATAAGGAGCCCGCTCCTTCCGACGGCTCCGACCGCATCCCCGCGGACGTGATATTCATCCAGTGCGAGGCGTTCAGCGACTTCATGGCGGAGGCGGACTGCATCGAGTACGGCGAGAGCGGCGATCCGCTGGCTGATTTCCGCGAGGTGGCGGAGTCACCGCGCTCCGTGGCGGGCAAGGTCGTGGTGCCGGACTTTGGCGCGGGCACCGCTAACACGGAATTCGACGTTATGACGGGGATGCAGACGAAGATGATCTCGGAGATGCAGACCTCCGCTTTCCGCACCGTGCGCAAGGACGTGCCGTCCCTGGCGCGTATCTTCACCGGAGAGGGATACGAGGGGTACTTCATGCACCCGGGAAGCTACTATTTTTATAACAGACAGAGTGTTTACAGCCACTTCGGCCTTGACACGCAGGTGTTCTCCCGGGATTTCGTCGATCCGGACAAGCTGGGCGGCAGATTCATCTCCGACGAGTCCTTCGGCGACCGGCTCATCGAGGATTACGAGAAGCACGTCGCCTCGTCTGACAAGCCGTGGTTCGCGTTCACCGTGACCATACAAAATCATCAGGCGTACGGCTACGGGAAGTACGGCTTTGAGGTGGAACGGCTGAAGTTCACGAAGGACGTCGCCCCCGAGACGGTGAAAAACCTCTCCGTCTACGCCGTGGGCGTCCGGGATTCGTCTGTGATGCTGAAGAGGCTGACGGAGTACTTCGACGGCAGGGAAAGACCGGTGATGATCGTCTTCTGGGGCGACCATCTCCCCGCCATGGGAAGCGAGTTCAGCGTGTACCGCGACGCCGGGCTGAGGATCGGCGAGGAGAACGAGGCGGAGCCCGCCATCGACACTTATTCCACGCCGTTCGTGATATGGGTTAACGAGGCGTTCGGCAAAGAATGCGACCTTGAAAAGAACGTCGACGCCCTCGATATGCCGGAGAACGGCAGGATCAGCGCCATCTACCTCGGCGAGCTGGCGTATGAGCTGTGCGGCATGAGAGGCACGGACGCGTACTTCGATTTCCTCGGAGAGGCGAGGCGCGAGCTGCCGGTCATCAGCCACGGCAGGTACGTCCTCCCGGACGGCACGGTGACGGAGAAACTCAGTGAGAAGCAGCAGGCCGTAGTCGATAAGCTGGACAAATGGGAATACTACCGGCTTGTGGATCAAAAGGTGAAATGAAGGACCGGGCGGCGAGAAATCGCCGCCCGGGTCAGGTTTGCCGCGGCCTCAGAATGGACGTGCGCCGGTGAGACCGCAAATCTCAATATTCTTTTTTCCCCGTCTTACGGCGAGCTGTTTGTATTTCGCGGCGCAGGAGGCGACGTCATTTCTGACGCAGGTCACGACGTAATCGGAACGGGAGATCATCCACCTGTTCCGGTAGTCTATGGCAAAACGCCTCGGCGCTTTTTCGATCCCGTCGGGGACGATCGTGTCGGAAAAGGAATCGGGATCGGGGGATACGTCTTCTTTCGGCAAATATGCGAGGACGACGTAATACCTGATGGGATACTTTTTTGAAAGATCGAGCAATACCCGCCTGACCGTCGCGTCGAATTCACCGTTATTGCCGACGTAAAACAGTTCGACCCCGTTTTCCTCTATGAGTCTGATCAGAGTCGACCGAAGCGCCGGCTCTGTTTTTTGCGTCACGGACCTGTGTCCGAAAAATGTACAGGTTGGCATATTGAGCTCCTGAAACAATTACCCGTATTCGGGTTATAATTATAATAATAACCCGAAAAAGATGAAAAAGTCAACCCGTATTCGGTTAATTCCTCCCTGGATCCATACTATCATTGATTTACCCACATGCGGGTAATCGGTGTATGGAGGCTGAGGTATGGAATACTACGAATTATTCGTTTATCGTATCCGTTCTCTGTGTAAAGAGCGGGGAATAGCGATCAATAAACTGGCGACCATGAGCGGCGTCCGTCAGTCCACTCTTGACAATATCGTCAGAGGGAATACCAGGAATCCGAGGATCAAAACTCTCCACAAGATCGCCAATACTTTCAATATGACAGTATCGGAATTTCTCGATTTTAAGGAACTGAACGATTTTTCTTTTGAGGAGAATGACGAGGATTGATCCCGCCGCCCGTGATGGGGCTCGCGGAGCGAAAATGAAGTGAAAGCGACCGGGCGGCGAGAAATCGCCGCCCGGGGTTTGTTTACAAACAAAAAGGCAGGTCGAAAATCCTGCCTTATTATCAGAGTGAATGTGATTTGCCGCGTTTGCCGCTTGTACGCTTTGTTTTTCAGTTTACACTGCAAACGCAAAAAGGATCGCAGACGATCCTTTCGGGTCCTGCATCATTTCATTCGTGATACACATAAAGCGGAGCTCTGCTCCGCTT
>CACXCL010000123.1 GCA_902766115.1 uncultured Ruminococcus sp. | reverse complement strand
GTTGACGTATCCGCCGGCCTTGTACATCCAGTAGAACATATAGATGCCGCAGGTCACGATGGACAGCAGGATCACCATTCCGCCGGAGGTGCCGTTGTTCTCGGACGCCTCGTTCAGCTCCTCGACGATCTTGTACATCCAGTAGAGACCGTAGATGCCGCAGGTGACGAGGGAGAGGATGATGGCCACGGCGATGTTCCTCTGACCGAAATGGATCGGCTTCTGCGGAGGTATGTAGCCGCCGGTCTGCGCGAACTGCGCCTGCTGCTGATAATACTGATTCTGCTGGTACTGCTGATATTGCGCGTTGTTTTGCTGGTTGTAGTAAGGGTTCTGCTGAGGCGCGGGATTTTGTTGCTGGGGTGCATTCTGCTGTGCGGGGTTCTGCTGAGCGTTGTTCTGCCGGGTCGGATCCGCGACCTTTGCGCCGCAGTTGGGGCAGAACACCGTCCCTTCGTTCAGGGCGGATCCGCAATTGGTACAATACTTCATTACGAGGCCTCCTTAAAAAATAATGTTGTTTGAATGTTATTCTACTATGGCGGGGCGCGTTTGTCAATACATAACTGTTGATCCATGCTTTCCGGGACCGGAATTACCCTGTCGGCTACCCCTGACCTTTGCGGATCAGAAACGCTCCGCCTCGAAGGATTTCCACGGGACGGGGCGCGGTTCGCCGCCCTCCAGAAGCGCGCCCACGTGGGCGAGCAGCGGGAACGATCCCCGGGGGAGTCTGCCCGCGTCTTCAAGGGCGCGGACCGCCTCGCACATCCTCACGGTGATGACGGTGGATTCGAGAGTTACCCCGTTGAGTTCCTTCAGCGCCTCCGCGGCGGTCATTCCCCGGCCCAGCAGGATGCCGAGCCTCCTGGTGCGTCCGCCGAACACGGTCACGTAAAGGTCTCCGATCCCAAGAGGCAGACAATCGTCGCCGCCTCCGAACAGACGGAGCAGGGCGGTCATTTCAGCCGTTGCCTGACCGAACAGCGCCGCCTCCGAATTGTAGTGTTCGATCTCACGCCCCTCACGGGCGTAGGACAAGCCCACCGCCAGAGTCACTCCGAGGGCGTAGGCGTTTTTCAGCGCCACGGCGCACTCCACGCCGCGGACGTCGGTGGAGAGGCTGACGGAGTAATAAGGACTCTCGAACAGCTCCCGCACCTGCCTGAGCAGGGAAGGGTCCCTGCCGCAGAAGGTCACGGCGCTGGGGTCCAGTCCGCCAGCTCGTAGGAGGTACAGGGACCGCCCACCGCCATGAAATCATGCTTTTTTCCGGCGGCTGCCGCCGCCTCCTCCATCATCTCGGGATAGGAGATCACCTCTCCGCCGCCCCGGTGGAGGAGTCCCTTGGTCACGGAAAGCACCGGCGTCCCGTCCGGCAGGATGGGGATGACCTTTTCCGTGAACCAGTCGAGACCGAAGCTGCTGACCCCGCAGATCAAAAGATCCGTGCCGGACAGCGCCTCCCCCACGTCCGAGAAACGGTAGAACTCGTAGTTTTCCGGACGGCGGAACTTTCTTTTCAGCGTCGGATGGACCCCGGTCGCCGCGGCGCGGTCGATTATGTCGTCGTCCAGGACGGACCCCACCAGCCTTATGCGGCAGCCGTTGTCCGCCGCCGGCCAGGTGATGGCGGAGCCCATCATCCCGCTCCCGATCACCGTGACGACCGGTCTGTCGGTCGGTTTTCTCATATAATTGCCTCCAATGCCGCGAACGGGCGGCAAATCATCAATATCTTCCGATCTTCTCAAAGGGGAAGTCCGGGCAATCCGCCCCTTCCTTTATACGGTAGTCGCCGATGGTGGGGTTGACGAAGTACGGATTCTCGTCGAGGCCGTACGCCTCGTTGTCCTTCAGCGTGGTAAATTCGGGACTATCGCTCGAAATGCGGATCTCCTTGTCATCATTGACGAAAACGTTGCCGGTGGCGACGGCCACGGGAGCGAAGACGAAGTTTTCGTCTTCGGGATTCAGGAAATCGAAGTGGAACGTCGAAGCGCCGGGTCTGCGGG
>CACXCL010000122.1 GCA_902766115.1 uncultured Ruminococcus sp. | reverse complement strand
GGCGGCGAAGATCGCCACCGGCGGCATCGTGGGCGTCTTCAACATCATAAACATCATCCGGCCCGTTCCCGTGGGCCTCTGCGTGTTTGCCGTCAACGTGCCGCTCATCATCATCTCTTTTTTCAAGTTCCGCCCGAGGTTCGCGATCAATTCTCTTATCGGCATCGCGCTCTCCTCCGCGCTCATCGACCTGGTGGCGCTCCTTCTGGGCTCTCATCTGCCCTTCACCGACGACCGGCTCCTGTCCGCTCTTGCGGGCGGCGTGCTCAACGGTGTCGGCGTGGGCCTCATCATGCGCAACGGCTCCTCCACCGGCGGCACGGACATCATAACCAAGCTCATCCACCGGAAACTGAAGCACCTGAAGGGCGGCGTCATCAACACCGTGCTGGGCTTTGCGGTCTGCGTGTTCTACCTCATAGTTACCCGGGACGTGGAGGGCATGCTCTACACCGCCATCGTCATCGTGGTGAACAGCTTCTTCTTCGACATGGTCCTCTACGGCGGCAGCGACTCGAAGACCGTCTACATCATCACCGACGACACGGAGAAGATGGTGTCGGAGATCCTGGAGCGCACCCACGCCGGCGCCACGGTGCTGGAGGGGGTAGGCGCCTACACCGGGGCGGACAGGGGCGTGATCCTCTGCGTCATACGGAACAGCGTGTTCCCCGCGCTGAAGAGCGTCGTGAAGCAGGTGGACCCTCACGCCTTCATGATCGTGACGAAATCCTCCGAGGTTTTCGGCAAGGGATACGAGAATTTCAACACCGAGCGGCTGTAAGGTATTGCAAAAATCCGCGAATGATAGTAAAATAATGGCAAGAAAATAAAGGAGTCAGGAAAGAATGCTTGATATTAAGTTTTTGAGAGAAAATCCCGACGTCGTGAAGGAAAATATCAGAAAGAAGTTCCAGGACGCCAAGCTCCCCCTGGTGGACGAGGTCATCTCCCTCGACGCCGATATGCGCGCCGCCATCAAGGAGGCGGACGAGCTCCGCGCCAACAGGAACAAGATCTCGAAGATGATCGGCGGTCTCATGGCGCAGGGCAAGCGCGACGAGGCGGAGACGGCGAAAAAGCAGGTGGGCGAGCAGTCCGCGCGTCTCGCCGAGCTTGAGAAGATCGAGCAGGAGTATTCCGAGCGCATCCGTCGTATCATGATGACCATCCCGAACATCATCGACCCGTCCGTTCCGGTGGGACGCGACGACAGCGAAAACGTGGAGGTGGAGCGCTTCGGTGAGCCCGCCGTTCCCGATTTCGAGATCCCGTATCACACTGAGATCATGGAGGGCTTCGGCGGCATCGATCTCGACGGCGCGCGCCGCGTCGCCGGGAACGGTTTCTACTATCTGCTGGGCGACATCGCGCGGCTCCATTCCGCCGTTATCTCCTACGCCCGGGACTTCATGATAGACCGGGGCTTCACCTACTGCGTACCGCCGTTCATGATCCGCTCCGGCGTGGTCACGGGAGTGATGAGCTTCGCGGAGATGGACGCCATGATGTACAAGATCGAGGACGAGGACCTGTATCTCATCGGCACCAGCGAGCACAGCATGATCGGCAGATTCATCGATCAGATCATTCCGGAGGACAAGCTGCCCTACACCCTCACGTCCTATTCGCCTTGCTTCCGCAAGGAAAAGGGCGCCCACGGCATCGAGGAGAGAGGCGTTTACCGCATCCACCAGTTCGAGAAGCAGGAGATGATCGTCGTCTGCCGTCCCGAGGAGTCGATGGAGTGGTTCAACAGGCTTTGGAAGCACACCGTCGATCTGTTCCGTTCCCTTGACGTGCCGGTGCGCACGCTGGAGTGCTGCTCCGGTGATCTTGCCGACCTGAAGGTCAAGTCCGTGGACGTGGAGGCGTGGTCTCCGCGGCAGAAGAAGTATTTCGAGGTGGGCAGCTGCTCCAACCTCGGAGACGCTCAGGCGAGACGGCTGAAGATGCGCGTTTCCGGCGCGGACGGGAAGAAGTACCTGCCCCACACGCTGAACAACACGGTGGTGGCGCCGCCGCGTATGCTCATCGCGCTGCT
>CACXCL010000121.1 GCA_902766115.1 uncultured Ruminococcus sp. | reverse complement strand
GTATCTGGCGCTCACCTCCCCCCTGAAGGCGCGTTCTCTGATAAAAGAATTCAAGCCCGATATCGTCATCGGGACGGGTGGATACGTCTCCTGGCCGGTGGTCAGGGCGGCGTCCTCCATGGGGATCCCGACCGCTCTTCACGAGTCCAACGCCATAGCCGGCGTCGCCGTGAAGATGCTTCAGAACAACGTGGACAGGATCTACCTCAATTTCGGAAAGACCGCGGAGACAATCAGCGAGAAAAACAGATCGAAGCTGCTCCACGTGGGCAATCCCGTCATGGGAGACTTCAGCACGATATCCCGCGAGCAGGCCCGGGCGCGGCTCGGTATTCCGGACACATACGAAAATGTGATCCTGACCTACGGAGGCAGCCTCGGCGCGGAGAAGGTCAACGACGCCGTGATCGAGATCATGAAGCGCTACACCTGCCGTCACCCGGAGACGCTCCACTACCACGCCACGGGATCTATCGAACACGAGATATGCATGGGCATCTACAAGAGGGAGGGACTTGACAGGTACCCGAACATTGAGATGACCGAATATATATACGACATGCCTCTCCGCATGGCGGCGGCGGATATCACCGTGAGCCGGGCGGGGGCGATGACCGTGTCGGAGCTGGCTCTGAGCGCCAAGTGCGCCATTTTCATCCCGAGCCCCAACGTGGCGGAAAACCACCAGTATAAGAACGCCAAGGTGCTCGCCGACGCCGGCGCGGCGCTGGTTTACGAGGAGAAGGAGCTGGCGGAAAAACCCGGACTCATCGCGGAAAAGATCGAGTATCTCCTCTCGGACGAGGGACGGGGCGAGCGAGATTCCATGTGTGAGAAAATCAGGGATTTCGCCACTCTCGACGCGAACAAACTGATCTACGAGGATATCCTGAAGCTGGTAAAAGGGAAATAAGGAAAAAAGGACGTCGAAAAGGAGTATCCGGTATGGTACGGGAGTACGGAAGGACGATAAATAGGTCCCCGGACCCGCGTGAGAGCGAGCCCGTTCTGTACGTGTACCCTGACGGCGTATATACCAAGACGCAGAAAAGACAGCGCATCGACAGGATCTTCCGCGGCTGGGACGCGGTGAAGAGCGATCCGGTACGGCAGGAGGATCCAGGCGTCTCCCCACAGCTCCTGTATGATGAGGCGGAAAAACGCGATTTTTATCACGACGCGGATGATAAAGAAAACCGGACTTACAAGGTGAGCTTCGATAATCCCGGACAGGGCGACACCATCCTTGTCAGCCGTCCCGCCCCGGAGAAAAACGGAGCCGGGAAGAAGAGGGGCGGGCTGTTCGGCTCCGCCGGAGACCGGAACCGCAAAGATCTGAAGGACGTCCGGGAAAAGGCGACGAGCAGGCGAAAACTCATAGTTCACAGAAGGGGACTTTTCCTCACATTGCTCATCGCGGCGTTCGTTATCGTTCTTCTTGCGCTCATTTACAAATTCTTCTTCGTGGTGAGAAGCATCAGGGTCGAGGGAGCGAGCAGATACACCGCCGAGGAGATAATCGAGGCGTCCGGCGTGCGGTACGGGGCAAATCTGTATTCGTTCCGGTCAAGCACGGCGGGGAACAACGTGACGCTGAGATGTCCGTACGTCGAGGAGGTCGATCTCCATCGCGTGATCCCGAACGGGGTGGTGATGACGGTCGCGGAGGGCGTCCCGAGATACTGCGCCGAAATATTCGGAGAAACGAAGATCCTCTCTGAGGGACTCAGAGTCCTCGGTACGCTCGGTGAGAACGAGGAGACGCCGGAGGGTCTTATCAGGCTGAAACTGCCCACGGTCATGTATTCGGTGGAGGGACGCCTGATCGAGTTCAAAACCCAGCGGGAGGAGCGCGTTGTACGCGATCTGCTCGGAGCGCTCTCAAAAAGTCCGCTTGCCGACCGGGCGAATTCCGTCGATCTGAGGAGCGAGTTCAATATAAAGATCGTCAGCGATTCAAAATACCTTCTTGAACTCGGTGATTCGTCCGACGCGGAACTCAAGCTGAATACGGCCGCCAAGGTGCTCGAGGACGAGATGTTCGATTCCGGAATGGGCGCAAAGCTTGACCTGACTCACATAGAAAAAACCAGCGTGATCGTGGATAATTCACTGGATCTTGACTGATATTTACGATTGACTAAAACACATTTTTGATAAAAGGCAACGGTCAATATTGATCAAAACACCCCTGAAATACCCTTGAAATCATTGAAAAAACACCATTTTGCGGTGAAATATGACCTAATGTCTAAAATATTTTCGAAAATCTCTTGCAAAAATCCGCCGGATAGGTTATTATATAGAGTAGATATTTGTATTCCGGGTCCCCGGGAGGGAAGAGAAACGATAAAAATCGGACAAGGAGGCAGAAAATATGCCATTTGAATTCGACGAAGGTCAACAGAGCAAGGTCAACATAAAGGTCGTAGGTGTCGGCGGAGGCGGGGGAAACGCCGTCAACAGAATGATCGTCACCAACGTCCGCGGCGTGGACTTCATCGCCATTAACACCGATAACCAGACGCTCCTCCACTCCAGCGCGACGGTCAAGGTCCCGATCGGCGAGAAGGTCACCAAGGGCAACGGCGCGGGATCCAATCCCGAGATCGGCGCAAGGGCTGCCGAGGAGAACATCGAAGAGATCAAGAACGCGCTTTCCGGCGCGGAGATGGTATTCGTCACCGCCGGTATGGGCGGCGGCACCGGCACAGGCGCTGCTCCCATCGTGGCGCGTATCGCCCAGGAGATGGGCATCCTCACGGTGGGTATCGTTACCAAGCCGTTCGCGTTCGAGGGCAAGAAGAGAATGGAGCAGGCTGAGGCGGGCATCGCAAACCTGAGCCAGTACGTCGACTCCCTGATCATCATCCCCAACGAGAAGCTGAAGCAGATCGGCGAGCGCATCACGCTCCTCAACGCGTTTGAGGTCGCGGACGACGTTCTCCGTCACGGCGTACAGTCCATCTCCGAACTCATCAACGTTCCCCAGTACCTGAACCTCGACTTTGCGGACGTGTCCACCGTAATGAAGAACGCCGGATACGCTCACATGGGCGTGGGTCAGGGAAGCGGCAAGGACAAGGCGGAGCAGGCAGCCAAGGAAGCTATTTCCTCGCCTCTCCTCGAGACGACCATCGCCGGCTCCATGGGCATCCTGGTCAGCATCACCGCGTC
>CACXCL010000120.1 GCA_902766115.1 uncultured Ruminococcus sp. | reverse complement strand
TCCCTGTCGCCGGGCCTTCCTTCCCGGGCGGACGACGTATGAAGCAAAAGACGCAAAGCGCAAGGAAACCCGCCAAGAACGGGCAAAAGGCGAGCTTGCCGATCTTTACGGACGAGTTGACGATCAGTTCAACCGCATCGCGATTTTGTGACCCTATGCATATTTCATACCATCTGTCCCCGTGAAAAGGGATTGAGAGAAGGAAATTGATGGCGAATACCGGAATAAACTCCGCCGCTATAAAACGAATCCTCTTCTCCCTCAGAAGAATCAGAGGAATGTAGATAAACAGCGCGAACATCTTGAGCGGCACCGCGATCGCAAACAAAACGAAAAACGGGACAGAGCGCCCATTGAGGTAGAAATACAACCCCCACAGCATGAGAGCAACTGAGAGAATATCATACTGGGACTCCACCAGAGCCGGGAACACCGTACAAGAGGAGGTAATGAAAAGGAGCGTCAGTATCCTTATCAGTCGCTTGTCTTTCACCCATAAAGAAATAATCTTTCTCATCGCTGAGGCGGCAAACCCCATTGCAAAAACCACAATCGCCTTGCACCAGAGAAGGGCTGTCAGCGACGTCATGTAGTCGAACCCGTTTATCATGTGGACGATAAAAGTGGGCAGATTCCAGATCAAAAACACAAAATAGAGAAAGACGTTATAATTTGCGGTGTAAACGGTCAGCTCGTGAGCGTGGTGTGCGGCGTATTCATAATAGTGAACGAACTGACCCTTTACCACAGACTCGCCGAGCATGACGGAATTGTCGAGAGTGTCCGAGAAATCCGTATAGTAAAATACAAAAAAAGCGAATGCGATCATCAGGCAGGCCGCGACCCACTCCGACACAGACAGAACGCCCGTGAGTTTTTGTCCGAAACTTGACGCGCCGGCGCGTTTCACCGTCTTCTCACCGCTCTTCACGGGGATCGCCTCCTTCATCCGTGGTGCGCTCGCTGATAATGTATCTGGGACGTCTCTTGACCTCCGAATAAATTTTGCCGACGTATTCGCCGAGCACGCCGACGGCGATAAGCTCCACTCCTCCCATAAGACAGACGGTCGAGATGACAGAAGCGTTATTCGAATGGCCGGAGGCCAGCGTAGCGATCACCGACCAAATGACGCCGATCAGACTTAAAAACGAGATAACGAATCCGAACCACGCCGCGATCCTCAGGGGCTTCACCGAAAGACTTGTAACGCCGTCCGACGCGAGCCCCAGCATTTTTCGAAGAGGATAGTGGCTTTTCCCCGCCATCCGCTCACTTCTCTCATATTCCACCGTTGTCGACTTGAATCCGACGAGCGGGAACATACCGCGAAGAAAGAGATTGACCTCTCCGAAACGGGCAAACTCCTTCAGAACACGCGAAGACACCAGCCGGTAGTCAGCGTGATTGAAAACCACCTCCACACCCATGAGGGCGAGAAAACGATAAAAGCTCTCCGCGGTGAACCTTTTGAAAAAAGAGTCTTTTTTTCTGGATGAACGGACTCCGTAGACCACTTCCGCTCCGTCAAGATAGCAATCGACCATTCTTTTCATGGCCGTGATGTCGTCCTGACCGTCACAGTCAACGGTGACGACAGCGTCGGCTTTGCCCAAAGATTCCATAAGCCCAGCCAGGAGGGAGCTCTGATGACCGCGGTTCCGGCTTTGCCGTATTCCAATAAAGTGTTTGTCCGTGCGGGCAAGGTCTGAAATGATTTTCCACGTATCGTCACGGCTTCCGTCGTCCACAAACATTATCCTGCTGTCCGGAGATATTTTCCCCGCACTTACCATATCCTTGAGGGTATCAAGAAACATCCCGGAGGTGATCGGGAGGACCTGCTCCTCGTTGTAGCACGGAATGACGATGTATAATACAGGGCTCATAAGTACCTCCCATACTGTTTTTTTGCGTTTTTTTATAACAGTCTTATCCCCTACGTCTATATAGCCGCCAAAAAACGACAAAGGTTACACAAAAAAGAAAATATTTGTAAAAAAAGGTGTTATTGACGATAAAATCTGTGGTTCAAACCCCGATTCTGAGCGGGTGCGCCGCGTTTTTCGGCGGCG
>CACXCL010000119.1 GCA_902766115.1 uncultured Ruminococcus sp. | reverse complement strand
GTGGTGACGATGGTTATCATCTCCGACGGGTATCTGCCGATCTCCGATATGTCGATGAGCGCGCCGTCCGGCACGTCCATGTAGCCGAGGCGCACGGCGGCTCCGATGATGTTTATCATGGACCGCCCGGTGACGGCGACTTTCCTGCCGAACTTTACGCTGGTGTTGATGATCTGCTGCACTCTGTGTACGTTGGAGGAGAAGGTGGCGATGATGATCCTCTTGTCATGGTTCGTCATGAAAATATTGTCAAGAGAGGAACCCACACGCCGCTCCGAGGGAGTAAATCCCGGTCTGTCCACGTTGGTGGACTCGCACATGAGAAGGAGCACTCCCTCTCTGCCGTACTCACCGATGCGGGTGAGATCCATCATCTCTCCGTCGATGGGCGACACGTCAAGCTTGAAGTCCCCGCTGTGGAACACGGTGCCCACGGGGGTCTTGATGGCGATGCAGCAGGCGTCGGCGATGGAGTGGTTCACGTGGATGAACTCCACCCGGAACACGCCGAGGTTCAGTTTTTCCCCGGCTGTGACGGTTATCATGCGCCGTTTGCCCAGGAGCTTGTGCTCCGCCAGCTTGTTTTCCAGGATCCCGAGGGTCAGCTTCGTGCCGTAGACCGGCACGTCCAGCTCCTTCAGCAGGTAGGGGATCCCGCCGATGTGGTCCTCGTGGCCGTGAGTTATGAGCACGCCCACGATCTTGTCGGCGTTCTTTTCGAGATAGGTGAAATCGGGTATCACGAGGTCGATGCCGGGCATGTCCTCCTCAGGGAACCCAAGCCCGCAGTCAACGACCAGGATGTTCGCGCCGTACTCGATGACGGCTATGTTCTTCCCGATCTCGTTCTGTCCTCCGAGCATCATTACCCGGAGTTTGTTTCTTTGTTTCTTTGCCATTTGATTTCCTTTCGATAGTTCTCGTTCAATTATAGTGTAAATAAGATTAAGTATTACCGTGGAGGCCGCAAAAAAGGAAGGGGACGGTTTGTCTCCGGATACGGGAAAAGGACCTTGACCGGATGGGTCAGGGCGGAGCGTATTCCTTTTTGCGGCGGACGCTTTGAGCGGCGTCCATGCTCCCCGAGGGCGGCGGGGAAATAATGAATTCGCGCGGCGGCGTGCGGCGGAGTTTTCGCTCCGAACAGACGGTATGAACGGTCCCCGTCAGTTATGCACAACCTAACTCAGTTTATATTATATCCCAAAAAACGCAAAATGTCAACCCCGGGGCGAAATATCGCCTCTCCTTCACCTGCACAGGAGAAAAACGATCGCCGCAAGAGCGGCGGACGCCGAGGCTCCGGCGATGAACGCGGCGAGCCTGCCCCCTATGCCGCGGCGGTGGCTCCGCTCCGGCACCCCCGCGCCGGAGACCAGGCGGCGCACCTCGTCGTCCAGCGCCGCTCTCCGCCCGCCTGAGGTCAGCGGGTCGTATCCCCTCCGCAGGATGAAGTACGCCTCGTCGAAAATCTCGCTCTCCGGATTCTTCACGTGGTAAATTCTTCTCTCGCATCCTCGTATCATGTTCTTCCTCCCCCCGACCTGTGGTGCGATAGTCATCATCTCCATTTTCGCCTTGTTTTTCCGGCGTATTCACGCGGTATTCACGCGGTATTCACCCGTCTCTGCGCGGGATGCGACAAGAACGGCTTTTTTTCGGTAAATAATTGACAATTTCGATTAAATATGGTAAAATTTAACATAACAGGGCGCAAGAGGAAATAAGATGCGCCCCAAAGGAGGTCACGTTTATGAAATCACTGGGCATCATAAGAAGAGTCGACGAGCTTGGGCGCATCGTGCTTCCCATCGAGACCAGAAAGCTCATGGGACTCGAGACCCGCGACGGGGTGGAGATCTTCGTGGAGGACGACAGGATCGTCCTGAAGAAGTATCAGCCGTCCTGCGTGTTCTGCGGCGAGGCCGGAGGCGTGGTCGACTTCAAGGGCAAAAAGGTCTGCCGAGACTGTATCGAAAAGCTGAAGATCCTCGACTGAACGGGGAGACTGGAGGAAAAATGGAAATCAAAAGCAGAAAAGACGTCGATCCCCGTTATACGTGGGATTTCACCGAAATATATCCCTCAAAGGAGGATTTCGAAAAAGCGCTGAGCGAGGCTGAGGCGGAGATCGGCGAGGTGGCCGCGCTGAACGGCAAGCTGACCGGCAGCGCCGGCGAGCTGAAGGCCGGTCTCGACAGGTTCTTCGCACTCAACGAAAAACTGGAGCGGGCGTACTGCTACGCCATGCTCCACAGCAGCACCGACAACGGCGATCCGGAGTATCAGGACATGGAGGGGCGCGCAATGCGGCTGTACGTGGCGTTTTCCGCAGCGACCTCGTTCTTCCGTCCCCTGATACTCGCCCTGCCGGAGGACGTGCTGAACGGCTACATCGACGCGCCGGAGCTGAAGAAATACCGTCACTTTCTCGACGATATCCGCCGGGGGCGGGCGTACACTCTGGACGAGGGCCGGGAGAAGCTTCTCGCCCGCATGAGCGAAGTCGCCGCCACCCCCTCCGACGCGTTCCAGATGTTCGAGTCCGTGGATATGAAGTTCCCCAACGTGAAGAACGGCAAGGGAGAGGAGCTTCCCATGTCCCACGGCGCCTACGGGATGTATATGGAGAGCGCCGACCGCGCCCTGAGGCGCGACGCCTACGAGAAGATGTTCGGCGAGTTCAAGAAATACGAAAACACCTTTGCCGCGCTGTACGCGGGGCAGGTGAAGACGGACGTGTTCATCTCCGACACCCGCGGCTTCGGCAGCGCCTGCGAAGCGGCGCTGTTCGGCTCCGCCGTGCCGACGGAGGTCTACGACAGGCTCATCGAGGC
>CACXCL010000118.1 GCA_902766115.1 uncultured Ruminococcus sp. | reverse complement strand
CTCACGGATTTCAAGTTCTTCGATCCGTCGGTATCAAAAACTCTCGCCGGAGCGGAGGATTACGCAAAATACGCGGCGGAGTCCCTCTGCGAGATGGTGAGGATCGCCGGCAAGCCCGCTTTCGGGGACGACGGCATGATGAAAAGCGGCGTCATCGTGCGCCACCTTGTTCTGCCCGGCCTGCGGCGCGATTCCGAAAAAGTTCTCCGCGCCGTGGCGGACGCGGCGGGAGCGGAAAACGTGATCCTGTCGCTGATGAGCCAGTACACCCCGGATTTCTTCCGCGGATGCGGCGATCCCGCCCTGGACCGGTCTTTGCGGCGGCGGGTCACCACCTTCGAATACGAGGAGGTGCGCCGGATCGCGCTTGAGCTGGGTTTCGACGGCTTCATGCAGGAGCGTTCCTCGTCGGTGAGGGACTACACCCCCGTGTGGGACGGCGGAGAAAACGCATAGACAAACGCATAATATCATCTTTTCCGGAAATATCTGAGACAGTTGCCTTTTTATAAGGAGGATCGCATATGGAGCTCAAATTCAACACCGCCGCGGAGGCGAGAGTACGCCGGGACGAGCTGGCGAGGCTCATCAGATACCACTCAAATCTGTACTACAACGGCGACGCGCCGGTGATCTCGGACTACGAATACGACATGATGTTCGAGGAACTGAAGACCATCGAGCGGACCTTCCCGGAGCTGGACCTGCCGGACTCTCCCACCCATCGCGTGGGCGGCGCGGCGTCTGAGAAATTCGAGAAGGTGCGTCACGCGGTCCCTCTCGGCAGTCTCACCGACGTATTCGACGAGGAATCGCTGATCTCCTTCGTAGACCGCGCGAAAGAACAGCTTCTTGAGGCGGGATACCCCCGGGAGGAGATAAAATTCACCGTGGAGCCGAAGATCGACGGGCTTTCCGTGGCGCTGACCTACGAAGGCGGCAGGCTGACCCTCGGCGCCACCCGCGGCGACGGTCAGGTGGGCGAGAACGTGACGGAGAACGTGCTCCGTATCCCGTCCATCCCCCGTGCCCTGCCGGACAAACTGGATCTTACCGTCCGCGGCGAGGTCTACATGCCCCGGGAGAAATTCGAAAAAATGAATGAGATAAAGGAAGCGGCGGGAGAAAAGCTGTGGGCGAACCCGCGCAACGCCGCGGCGGGCTCCCTCAGACGGCTCCACTCGGCGGAGGACGCCCTGCGTTCTCTCGATATTTTCGTATTCAACTACCAGACCGGCGATCTGTGGGAGGACGGACACGCGCCGACCGCCCACAGCGAGACCATCGCCAGAATCGGGGAGCTGGGTTTCCCCAATATCGGCATCGCGGCGCTGACCGGAGACGGCGAGGAGATAGTCCGCGCCGTCAGGTCCATAGGAGAGAGGCGCGACGGGCTGCCCTACGACATCGACGGAGCGGTGGTGAAGGTGGACTCCCTCGAAATGCGCCGCACCCTCGGCGAGGGGACCAGCACGCCGAAGTGGGCGGTGGCGTTCAAGTTCCCGCCGGAGCAGAAGAAGACGAAGATCGTCGACGTGGAGATACAGGTGGGCCGCACCGGCGTGCTGACGCCCACCGCGGTGCTGGAACCCGTTCGCCTGGCGGGGACCACGGTATCCCGGGCGACGCTGCACAACATCGACATTATTCGCTCGAAAGACATACGCATCGGCGACACGGTCATCGTGCAGAAGGCGGGCGACATCATCCCGGAGGTGACCGCCTCCGTCCCGTCGGAGCGCACCGGCGCGGAGCGGATCTTCAGCTTTCCGGACAGGTGCCCCTCCTGCGGCGAGACCCTGGTACGTGACGACTTTGACGAGGAGGACGGCGACGGCGGCGAGGGCGGCGCGGTCCGGTGCATCAACCCCCTGTGCCCCGCGCAGCGGGAGCGGAGGATCATCCATTTCGCCTCCCGGGACGCCATGAACATCGAGGGAATGGGTCCCGCGGTGGTGCGGCTGCTCATCGAAGAGGGATACGTCCGCGACGCGGCGGATATATACTCGCTGCGGGCGGAGCAGATCGCCTCCCTGCCCCGGATGGGCGACAAGTCGGCGCAGAACCTCATCGACGCCATCGAAAGATCGAAAACGGCGGGCCCCGCCCGGCTGCTTTACGCCTTCGGCATACGCCACACCGGCGAGTCCGCCTCCGAGGCGGTGATCGCGGAGTTCGGCGGGATCACGCGGCTGTTCGGCAAGACAGCGGAGGAGATCGCAAGAGTCCGTGACCTCGGCGAGGTCACCTCGGCGAAGATCGTGGAATTCTTCTCTCTGCCGGAGACAGCCGTTCTCGTGGACCGTCTCCGCGCGCAAGGAGTGGTCACAGACCTGTCCGAGGAGGAGATCGCCCGGCTTGAGGAGTCAAAGACCGCCGTTGGCGCCCTCACGGGCTCCACCTTCGTCCTCACCGGAACGCTGTCGACCATGACGAGAGACGAGGCGTCGGCGAAAATCGCCGCCCTGGGCGGCAAGGTGACCGGGTCCGTATCGAAAAAAACGTCTTACGTGGTCGCCGGCGAGGCGCCGGGATCAAAACTGACGAAAGCGGAGGCGCTGGGGGTCCCGGTGCTCGGCGAGACGGAATTTTTGAAGCTGATCGGAGAATAAAAAAAGAGGTCTGCTGTGCTTGAAGTACAGCAGACTCTTTTTTTACCAGTTGGGACGGTCCCTTGCGATGTCGGGGCGCTTGATGAGGTCGTATTTCCCCGATCTCAGCGTCGCCACAAGCTGATCCATTGTCGTGATCGGCTCGCCGGTCAGGATCCCGGCGCTGGGCGTGTGTTCCACGTCGTGGTGGTCGGAGCCGGAGGTCTTTATAAGCCCCGGGTGGAACTTAAGATTGAATTCGTACCACGCCTCCGCCATCTCGTTGCGGGAGAACACGTCGTTGTGTCCGTTGAACACCTCGTATCCGTCCACCCGATCGGGGTTGACGATGCGGATGTTGTTCCTCATGGGATGCGCCTGAATGATGAGGATCCCGTCGCGGCGGAACATCTCGCGGGCCTCCCGCAGCTCCATATCCTGGAGATTTTCGTGATCCCTGAGGTATTCCTCCGTCAGACCGAACACCAGATAGTCGTTGTCACACTCCGTGAAGCGGATCTCCATGCCGCAGAGGACGTTGATCCTGCCCGCAGACGCCTCCAGAGCAAGGCGGTACGCCTCGTAGAAGCGGTCCACCGCGGCGTAATAGCCGCCGCCGCAGTCCTCGATCTCCCCCCTGTGGAAGTGGTTCGTGAGGACGAGCGTCGTGTAGCCGTGTCTTATGTACTTCTCCACCGTGTCGCGTTCGCTCTCGTCGGCGCAGCCGCTGGCGAGGGCGGTGTGGCAGTGGAGTTCTGTCTTATACTTCATCGTATGTGTTCCTTTCGCTGACATCTACCGATTATTTTACTACCGCGCACGGAAAAAAGCAATAGAAAAATCCCTCCCGCGCCGAAAAATGCGGGAGGGATCCACGTAAAATCTTACGATTCGATCTTATCCACGGCCTTGACAAGCTGCTGCGCGTAAATGTTTGTCAGCCTGGCGCTTCCGGCGTATCCGGATGCGAAATTGCTGTTGTCGAACCGGATGGAGTCATTGAGAGTGTCCAGAAATTCACCCCACTGATCGAAGTCTGCGCCGGAGTAAAAGGCGATGAGGTCGTAGACCTTGGTGCTGAAGATCAGGTCGAGCATTTCGGAGGATTCCGCGTCGAAAATACTCTGTCCCTTGAGCAGCTTCTCGTAGTACGCATCTTTGACGTACTTCTGACTGAGCGCGCCCATGGCCTCGGTGATCACGTCGGTCATTTCCAGGGATTTTACCGTCCTCGGAATGTACACCGCGCTGTCCTGACCCATACGGGCGTAGGAGCAGTACTGCTTCTGACTGCTGTCTCTCTTCGGGTAAGGAAGGATCCCGAACGTCACGTCCTCCTTGCGCATTTCGAGCGCGCCTTCGGTAGTGCCGAACCGGAACAGAGCCCGGTTATCCACGAACAGGTTCTTCAGCTCTTCCGTTCCGTATTTCTTTTCGGGGTCTTCTCCCTTTTTGTACTTGATATTGATGGTCTGGCTGTCGTCGGAGAACACGGGGCAGAGTTTGTCCGCAAGGTTGGAGAACTCGATGGGGAGCTTGTCATCCACGTAAGGGGCGCCCTCCTCGTCGAATTTCGTGATCTTATATCCGGAGGTCAGGATGAAGTCGAACCCCGGGGGCTCGTCGTAGCGCCATGTTCCTGTTCCGGAGGGGTTCTCCGGAACAGCCGACGCCACCTCGAACATCCTGTCGATGGTCCAGTCGCCGTCCTTCACCGTCTGGTAAAGATCGGCGTCGCTTATGCCGTACATTTCGGTGACGCTCTTGTTGAACAGCATGCACGTCGTGTCGCAGTAGTTGTTGACCACGATGGGACCCGTCAGGAAGAATATCCTGCCTTTGATGGAATAGTCGGTCTGCATTTCCTTGATCCACCATTCGCGGTCCATGTCAACGTGTTCCAGATCGGATACGTCCCTGATGACTCCGGCGTTCAGCAAGGGCTGTCCCACCGTCTGGGTGGATCCGTTCGCAAGATCGTATGAGTCGCCTCCCGCCATGACCTCGTTGATCACCTGATCGGCGGCGTCGGGTCCGATCTCGGTTATGACCGGCTCCCATGAGATCCCGAAAATATCTTCAAGGTCTCTCTGGCGGTGGTACACCGCGTCGCTGCTGATGTCGCCGGTCTCCTCGTCCTTTATGGGGTAATTTCCGCCGCTCCTGCCGATATAGGTGAACGTCATCCCGTCAAAGTTCACTTCTTCCGCAAGGCTCTTGACGTAGGTCGTGTATTCGTCGTCCTTATCCGTTTTACGGTTCGATCCGCCGCTTCCGCCGCCCTGTTTGGAGCAGGAAACGAGGACCGACAGGATCATGACGAAAGAGAGGATGGCTGAGAGATACTTTTTCATTGGATTCTTTCCTTTCTGTGGAGATCAGATGTGTTGTGCATCTCCGGCTTTCGCCTTGCGATCATTATACTCCGCGCGGCGAAAAAAATCAACAGAAAAATCCCTCCCGCGCCGAAAAATGCGGGAGGGATTTTATTAATACCGCAACTTTATGAATCGACCTTTTCCACTGCCTTGACGAGCTGTTTTGCGAAGACGTTGGTCAGCCGGGCGCTTCCCGCGTAGCCGGAAGCCAGATTGCTGCTGTCGAATCTGATGGAGTTGTCCAGCGTCGTCAGATAGTCGCCCATCTGGTTGTAGTCTGCGCCTGAATACAGGGCGATGAGATCGTAGACCTTGGTGCTGAAGATCAAATCGAGCATTTCAGAGGATTCCGCGTCGAAAATACTCTGTCCCTTGAGCAGCTTCTCGTAGTACGCCTCTTTGACGTACTTCTGACTCAGCGCGCCCATAGCCTCGGTGATCACGTCGGTGAGCTCGAGAGATTTTACGGTTCTCGGGATGTACACCGCGCTGTCCTGACCCATCCGGGCGTAGGAGCAATACTGCTTCTGACTGCTGTCTCTCTTCGGATAAGGTATGATCCCGAACACCACGTCTTCTTTACGCATGTTGAGCGCGCCTTCGGTGGAACTGAAGCGGAACAGTGCGCGGTCGTCGATGAACAGGGTCTGAAGCTCCTCGACTCCGTATTTCTTCTCTGCTTCCTCACCCTTCTTGTACTTGACGTTGATGGTCTGGCTGTCGTCGGAGAACACGGGGCAGAGCTTGTCGGCAAGGTTGGAGAACTCGATGGGAAGTTTGTCCTCAACATAGGGGTCGCCGTTCTCGTCGAATTTCGTGATCCTGTATCCGGAGGTAAGGATGAAATCATATCCCGTGGGCTCGTCGTAGCGCCATACGCCTGTTCCGGAGGGGTTCTCCGGTATAGCCGACGCCACCTTGAACATTTCGTCGAAGGTCCAGTTTCCGTCCTTCACCGTCTGGTAAAGATCGGCGTCGCTTATGCCGTACATTTCCGTGACGCTCTTGTTGAACAGAATACAGGTGGTGTCGCGGTAGTTGCTGACCACGATGGGACCCGTCAGGAAGAACGTCTGACCGTGAATGGAGTAGTCCGTCTGCATTTCCTCGATCCACCACTCGCGGCTCATGTCGACGTGCTCGAGGCTGGCGACGTTCATGATAACTCCCGCGTTCAGCACCTGCTGACCGACCGTCTGAGTGGATCCGTGTACCAGGTCGTATGAATCGCCGCCCGCCATGACCTCGTTGATGACCTGATCGGCGGCGTCGGGTCCGATCTCTGTCTTCACCGGCTCCCATGAGATCCCGAAAATATCTTCAAGGTCTCTCTGTCGGTGGTACAGCGCGTCACTGCTGATGTCGCCGGTCTCCTCGTCCTTTATGGGGAAATTGCCGTCGTCCTTTCCAATGAGCGTAAAGGTCTTCCCGTTGAAGTTCACGTCCTCAGCCAATTCCTTGACGTAGGTCGTATACTCGTCGTCCACGTCCTTCTTTGTGTTTGAGCCGCTGTTCCCGCTTTTTTTCGAGCACGAAACAAGGACCGATAAAATCATGATGGCGGACAGGATGATCGCAAGACACTTTTTCATTTGATTCTTCCCTTTCTTAAGGATAGATTTTGCGCCGGAACCGGCGTCGGATAAATAATATCACAAAAATACTCTTTTGTCTATACAGTATGACGTTTTTTTGCCGTCACATCAGATTATCGTCGTACACTGCGCGGCTGCCGCCGATGTACTTCGGGCGGACCCGGGCTGCGGTAACGGTCGCTTCCCCGATGGACCGGACGGCGAGACGGACGGGCACGGCGACCTTTTTCAGGTGCATCCCGATGAGGGTGGAGCCGATATCCAGCCCCGCGTCGGCGCGGATCTCCTCCACGGCGACGGGATCGCTCATGGCGCGGTATGCGGCGGCGGCGAAGGAGCCTCCCGCGTGGATCTGAGGAACGACGTTCACGATACAGTCGCGCTCCCGGCGGCAGAGGGCATCCCTCTCGATGATGATGGCGCGGTTCAGATGCTCGCAGCACTGGGCGGCGATATACGCGCCCACCTCCGCCGCGGCCCGGGACACGCCCCGGTATACCGCCTCCGCCGCCTCGGGGCTCGAAGCCTTCCCGATACGGCCTCCGACGATCTCGCTGCTGGAGCATCCCACCACCAGCACCTGCCCTTCGGCGAGCCCCGCTGCCGCGCAGAGCTCATGCGCGGCTTCGTACGCCGCCTGCTCTATTTCAAGGAAATCCATTATCAAAGTCACCTCCGTTTTCTTAACATACATTTTACACCTTTCGGGAGCCGGTTGCAATAGTTTCGGAAAAACCGGCCTCTTTTCAATCATGGATTGAGGATGAACGCGCCACCCGCGGCAGATACTCTCAATCACTGATTTATTGAAAAATCACGCGGGGCGTGATATACTGAAGCCGTCAGCTGATAAAAATGAATAATTCGGAGGATAAAACAATGTTCAGAATGGAAGACGTGGGCAGGCGTATATCACTTATGAGAAAAAACGCCGGGCTCACACAGATGGAGCTTGCAAACAGGCTCGGCATAAGCTATCAGGCGGTCTCGAACTGGGAGCGGGGGATCGCCATGCCCGACATCTCAAACCTCGGCGCCCTCGCCGGGG
>CACXCL010000117.1 GCA_902766115.1 uncultured Ruminococcus sp. | reverse complement strand
TTCTATCGCCGTTTTTGCCCCTCGACGTATTTGAATACGCCTGAGGGGCAAAGAACGACGATTCTGCATCTTAACGCGACAGCCCAAAAAAATTTGAAATTTTTTCGAAAACGCGCGCAAGTTTTTCGCGTTTTCCGTGTCATAATGGGCGAGGGGTCGAAGGACGAAAAATTTTTTGAAAAAATTTTTCCGCCGCACGCGAAAGATTTACGGAAAAACCGTGTCTTAATGGGTGAGGGACCCCGAACGACGAAAAAGTACTTTTTCAAAACTCCGCCGGTGAGCGGCGAAAAAAACGCGTCTTGACAGACGACAAAAAAGAAAGGAGGCGGTGAGCGGATTGGAAGACGGCGCGATCATCAGGCTGTTTTTCGCCCGGGATGAACGGGCGGCGGACGAATGCCGGAAGAAATACGGCGGACTGTGCTTCACGGTCGCCATGAACGTCCTCGGCGACGGCAGAGACGCGGAGGAATGCGTCAACGACGCGCTGCTGAGCGCCTGGGAGTCCATCCCGCCGGAGTCGCCCCGGTCCCTGTCGGCGTACCTGTGCCGCATCAGCCGCAATCTCGCGCTGAACAGGCGGCGGGAAGCGTCGGCGGAAAAGCGGGGCGGCGGCGAGGCGGACGCGGCTCTGTCGGAGCTCGAAGAGGTGATCCCCTCGCCGGAGACGGTGGAGGCCGCCTTCGAGACCGGGATGATAACCGAGGCGATAGAGCGGTTCCTGTCCGGCGAATCGAGACGTAACCGGGCGATCTTCGTCAGACGTTACTGGTATATGTACTCTGTGAAGAGGATCGCAAGGGACGCGGGGATGTCTGAGAGCGCGGCGTCCTCCGTGCTGCACCGCATGAGAAAGAAGCTAAGAGTAATGCTCACAAAGGAGGGATTGATATGAGGGACGACAGATTCCTGCGCGCCCTGGGCGACATCGACGACAGCTACGTCGACGGGGCGCTGGAGGATATAAGACCCGCCCCCGCCCGTCCGGTGAAGCGGATCGTCGTCACTATCGCCCTTGCGGCTGCGGTCGCGATCACGGCGCTGTTTTTCGGTCTCAATATCGGGAGGGCGAGAGCGCCCGAAGCTGACCCGGCAGTTACCTCGCAGACGGAGCCGACCGGTCCCGGACACTCCGTAAAACCGAGACCGCCGGTGATAAAACCCGGCGCGCCGCGCAAGACCGGCGAGACCGGTACGGAACAAACGGACACGGAAACGCCGCCCGAAACGGATCCGCCTGTGACGGAGCCCCCGGCGACGGATCCCCCGAGAGACCCGGCGACGGAGCCGTATTACACCGAGCCCGTGCCCGTAACGGAACCCGCGACGGAACCCGCGACGGAGCCGCCTGATCCGCCGGTGGAGATAGACGGGATAACGGGCGATGATCTCTACGTCATGCTCTATACGGAAACCGGACACACCTTCAACGAACCCGCGACGGAGCAAAACAATAAAGAACGGGCAATGGAGGCAAGGAGCTGGTATTATACGTCTCTTGGCTTCGCGGAGACCCCAAGCGCAACCGAGCCGGCAACCAGCGGGTATGACCCGCGGATCGGAAAGGCGAACGTCGCTTCATTCATCTATCAGACCGCGAGAGAACTTGAAGTTCCTCTCCCCCCGGTAAGGGACTGGAAGCGGTTTGACGACTTCTCAGAAGGGGAGTGGTATTCCGACGCCGTGTTTGCGGTATACCGGGCGGGGTTGCTGGAGGAGGAGTACGAGGGCCATTTCGGCACGAACGACTTGATTTCCGCCGGGGAAGCGGAGTCCGCCGTCCGGCTGTTCATCGATCTCGTCCGTAACAGCGGATCGGAAGAAGCACATGTTTTGTTTGAAAACTAATAAAATGAGGAGATAAATCAAAAATGAAAAAACTTATTTCGATTATCGTTTTGCTCGCCATGCTCTCGTGCACGATCATAATGGCGATCCCCTCCGCGGCAGAAGAGACGGAGACTGAAAAAGAGCCTTTCGCCGATCCGGATATTCAGTATTTCGAGTTCCCACACCCCTTTTTGAAGGGAACCACCGACGGAGCGCACATGGATAAGGATGAGTATCTTGAATTATTAAAAGAAAAGTTACCTGCGATAGGGGAAATAGACGTAGAGTTTTACGATGAATATCCATCGTTTTTGTGGGAGTATATGACCAGCTTTGACAGAGAAAAACTTGAGAATAGCTATACCGGTTTTCCCGTGCCCGATTACCCCAAGTTTTATACCCCGGATAATCCAAGTGAGAGCAGGGATCGCAGTTATATCGTTAGCTGTAAAGACGGGTATTTTGTGATTCTGTATACGACCCCGCGAAACTATGAGCCTGATTCCACCCCGATTACCGATCCGCGTTCTACTCACGAATGGGCGGACTACTTCTGGCGTTATATTGAAGGACCTTTTTCATCAGACGAAAAAGCTGACGAGTATTATGCCCAGGAGGAGGACATGGAAATAAGGATCTATGATGAATTGCCGGAAGATCTGATTCCTCTGATTGCCAAGTATATAAACGGTATGAGGGAGCATGCCATCGAAACGGGGGATGCGGATCCGGATACCATCATTTCGGGAGAAGAGTTTGCCGAAAGACTCGGCGCTTCTCTTGAAGAAGGATATTATATTGAATTTATTACCGGAAGAAATCAGGAGAACAGTGATTATCAAGATTATTGCTTTATCACTCGGACATATGAAGGCAAAATAAAGGTAATAACTTTCAAGGATGACAGGAGTGCCTATCCGGGTATGGGAATCGTCGAACCGGGCATTAATCCGCCGGTCCAGACCGATTCCATCCCCGTCGAGCCCGCTCCCGATAAAACGGAAGAACTCCCCGGCACGGGAGGCAGCGAGCCGGTCGCGGCGCCGAAGACCGCCGACCCGATCGCGGTGATCACCGCGGTGCTGGCCCTGTCCCTCACCGCCTGCGCCGCCGTGTTCACGGTGGTAAAAGAGAAATCGAGATAACCGACAGCGAAAATTCACTTCCTTTGAACCTCGCACAATGAGAGCAGACGCGGAAAACGCGTCTGCTTTCATTTTGTTTCTCCAAAAAGTTCTTTTTTTGTTGCAAAAAGGGAAGAATTGTTATAGAATATATCTGTGTCGGCCTCCGCTGAGACGCGGGCCGGCTATATGACGACCGGACGGGTGAAAATACGATGAAGATCAAAAAATTCCTTCTCTACGTAAGACAGTACTTTCTCATTGTCCTCGGCGCGGCGTGCTACGGCGTCGGCACCATCTGCTTTATCCAGGCGGCGAAGATCGCCACCGGCGGCATCGTGGGCGTCTTCAACATCATAAACATCATCCGGCCCGTTCCCGTGGGCCTCTGCGTGTT
>CACXCL010000116.1 GCA_902766115.1 uncultured Ruminococcus sp. | reverse complement strand
TCCATTTTGAAGGAAAGGTCGTCAAGGACGGTCTTATTCCCATATTTCTTTGTGAGATGCGAGACTGAAAAGCTCATATCTGTTTTCTCCTTTCCGGTTCGCAGATTCGTTTTTCAATTCAAAGGATATTCTATCATATTTACACGAACGTTTCAACAGATCAGAGGCGAAATTTCGACGGAAATACGTCTGTTCGCAGGGGATTTTTTGACGTTGCCGATGTTGACCGTCAACCGTTTTTATGGTATACTTATTCACAAATCGAAAATCACCCCCTGAAGGAGCGGAAATATGGACAGAAAGCGCACGCTTGCGGAAAAAATAATCGACTCTCACATTGTCGACGGGAAATGCGAAAAAGGTACTGAGATCGGTCTCCGGATCGACCAGACGCTGACTCAGGACGCCACGGGGACAATGGCGTATCTTGAATTCGAAGCCATGGGGATACCCCGCGTCAGGACGGAACGTTCCGTGGCTTACATAGATCACAACACGCTCCAGTCAGGCTTTGAGAACGCCGACGACCACAGATTCATCGGCTCCGTGGCGAAAAAGCACGGGATCTACTTCAGCAGACCCGGCAACGGTATCTGCCACCAAGTCCACCTGGAGAGATTCGGCGTGCCGGGCAAGACGCTCATCGGCTCCGACAGCCACACCCCCACCTGCGGCGGCATCGGCATGCTCGCCATCGGCGCGGGCGGTCTCGACGTGGCGGTAGCCATGGGCGGCGGCGCGTACTATATCACCTACCCGAAGATCGTAAACGTCAGACTCACCGGAAAACTCAGGGACTGGGTATCCGCCAAGGACGTTATCCTTGAGGTGCTGAGGATCATGAGCGTCAAAGGAGGAGTCGGCAAGATAATCGAATATTCCGGAGAGGGCGTCCCGACTCTTTCCGTCCCCGAGAGGGCGACCATAACGAATATGGGAGCGGAGCTCGGGGCGACAACGTCAATTTTCCCGTCTGACGAGGTGACGAGACGCTTCCTCAGGGCTCAGGGACGTGAGAGCGACTACGTTCCCCTTTCCGCAGACGACGGGGCGGAATACGATCAGACGATCGAGATCGATCTGTCCTCTCTCGAGCCCATGGCGGCGTGCCCCCACTCGCCGGACAACGTGAAAAAGATCTCGGAACTCGCCGGGATGAAGATCGATCAGGTCTGCATCGGTTCCTGCACCAACAGTTCCCTTTACGATATGATGAAGGTGGCGTACATCCTCGACGGGAAGACCGTCCATCCGGACGTGTCTCTTGCCATAGCTCCCGGATCGAAGCAGGTACTCCATATGATGGCGAAGGGCGGCCTGCTTGACAAAATGATCGAGAGCGGCGCGAGGATACTCGAGAGCGCCTGCGGCCCCTGCATCGGCATGGGACAGTCTCCGAACTCCGGGGGCGTCTCCCTCAGGACGTTCAACAGGAACTTCGAGGGACGAAGCGGAACAAAGGACGCGAAGATCTATCTTGTTTCGCCCGAGGTCGCCGCTGCGTCCGCTTTGACCGGAAGATTCACCGATCCGAGGGAACTGGGGCCTCAGCCGGAATTCGAGATCCCCGAGACGTTCGACGTGAACGACAATATGATAGTTCCTCCGGCGACGGAGGAAGAAGCGCCTTCCGTTGAAGTGCTGAAGGGACCGAACATCAAGGATTATCCTGAAACCTCGCCGCTGAAAGACGAGATCTCCTGCGTCTGCTCCCTCAAGGTGGGCGACAACATCACCACGGACCACATAATGCCTGCAGGGGCGAAGATACTTCCCCTCCGCTCGAACATTCCGGAGATATCGAAGCATTGCTTCACGGCGTGCGACCCCGAATTCCCCGCGAGAGCAAAAGCGCTGGGAGAGAGCGTGATCCTCGGCGGATCGAACTACGGTCAGGGCTCGTCCCGCGAGCACGCCGCGCTGGCTCCGCTTTATCTCGGAGTAAAGGCCGTTATCGCAAAATCCTTTGCACGGATCCACAGGGCGAACCTTATCAACGCCGGGATCCTGCCGCTGGAGCTATGCGATCCTGCCGATTACGACAAAATATGTGAGGGAGACAAGCTCTCGATACACGGAGTCCTCGCCTCCCTCGAGACCGGAGATTTCACGGTCACCGACGAGACCTCGGGCGCGACTGTTCCCGTGAAATGCGAGTTGTCCGACAGAATGAGAGAAGTTCTGCGTGCGGGCGGGCTGCTGAGTTACACGAAAAGCAAACTGAAATAAGGTGAACGTAATGAAAAAGATCGAAATGAAAAATCCCGTCGTTGAAATGGACGGCGACGAAATGACCCGCGTTATATGGAAGTGGATCAAAGATATACTTATTCTCCCTTACGTCGACCTGAAAACCGAATACTACGACCTGGGGCTGAAAAATCGCGACATAACGGACGACCGGGTCACCGTGGAGTCCGCCGAGGCGACGAAAAAATACGGAGTGGCGGTCAAATGCGCGACCATCACTCCGAACGCGCAGAGAGTGGAGGAATACGGCCTCAAAGAAATGTGGAAGTCGCCCAACGGCACCATCCGCGCCATCCTTGACGGAACCGTATTCAGAACGCCGATCCTTGTCAAAGGGATCGATCCGTACATCCCCACCTGGACCAAGCCCATCACAATCGCCCGTCACGCCTACGGCGACATCTACAAGAACACCGAGGCGCGGGTGAAAAAGGGGTCGAAAGCGGAGCTTGTCATCACCGACGAGGACGGAGTCGAAACGCGGAAACTGATCCACGATTTCACAGACACGGACGGCATCGTCCAGGGCGTTCACAACACGGACAAGTCCATCGCGTCCTTTGCGAGGAGCTGCTTCAGTTTTGCGCTGGAACGCGGCGAGACTCTCTGGTTCGCCGCGAAAGATACCATTTCAAAGACCTACGACCACCGTTTCAAGGATATTTTCGCAGAAATATTCGAGAACGAATATAAAGAAAAATTCGCGGAGGCGGGGATCGAGTATTTCTACACGCTGATCGACGACGTGGTCGCCCGCGTGATCCGCTCCGAGGGCGGGTTCATCTGGGCTTGCAAGAACTACGACGGCGACGTAATGTCCGACATGCTGGCAACGGCTTACGGCTCTCTCGGGCTGATGACGTCCGTTCTTGTCTCCCCCTCCGGCGCCTACGAATACGAAGCGGCCCACGGCACCGTCACAAGGCACTACTATCAGTACCTGGAGGGCAAGAAGGAATCTACGAACCCCATCGCAACGATCTTCGCCTGGACCGGCGCCCTGAGAAAACGAGGCGAGCTTGACGGGACACCGGAGCTTTGCGATTTTGCAGACAAACTCGAACGCGCCTCCGTTAAAACGATGGAAGACGGCATCATGGACAAGAACCTGTCGCTTCTGTCGAAGCTCGAAAATAAAAAGATCGTCTACAGCGAGGAATTCCTGCACGAGATAAAAGAGAGACTTGACAGAATGATGTAATTCGGTCAAAAGACCGGATAAACAGATATTCGTTTCAGAGGTTGGTGTAAATGGTTCTTTTCATTAACGCATGTGTGCGCGGCGAATCGAGAACAAAGATATTGGCAGACAGATTTCTCAAGAAAATCAATAAGCCGATTGATGAGTTACGGCTTGAGAATATCGACTTCCCCGTCGTCGACGAGGCATTTCTTCAGCAGCGTGACAGACTCATCCGGAACAAAGACTACGGGAAACCGGTTTTTGCTCTCGCAAGGCAGTTTGCCGAGGCGGAAGAGATCGTGATCGCCGCCCCTTTTTGGGATCTTTCTTTCCCGGCCGCACTGAAACAGTATCTTGAACAGATCAATATCGTCGGAGTCACTTTTTATTATACGTCCGACGGGGTGCCGAAAGGACTGTGTAAAGCCGACAAACTGACGTTCATAACCACCGCCGGCGGTGAGTTTTTTCCCGAGGAATACGGCTTCGGGTATATTCGGGCTCTGTCACAGAACTTCTACGGCATAAGAGACGTCAGACAAATTGCAGTAACGGGTCTCGATTTATTCGGTGCGGATACGGAAGAGATCCTTCGTGACGCGTGTGAAGAATACGGTATCTGAGATTCGGATAATCTTTTACAAACAGGTCTAAAAGAATGTCGGGCGGGTTCAATGATCCCCCGCAATCAAAAAGCCGCCCGGCGGGCGGCTTTTCTCTATCTTTCGTCTATGGGGACATATTCTCTCCGTGCGACGATCTCCTTATACGCGGGTCTGATGATCTTCCCCGCGCTGACGAGCTCTTCAAGACGGTGGGCGCTCCATCCGGCAACTCTCGCCACAGCGAAGATGGGCGTATAAAGCTCCTCGGGCAACTTCAGCATATCGTACGCGAATCCGCTGTAGAAATCCACGTTGACGGAAACTCCTTTATAGACCTTCCTTTGCTCGTTGATGATCTTGGGCGCGATGCGCTCCACCGCGGTATAGAGTCCGTATTCGTCCTCTCTTCCCTTTTCCGCCGCCAGTTTTTCGGCAAATCCCTTCATGATCATGGCGCGGGGGTCGGAGGTTGAATAGACCGCGTGGCCTACGCCGTAGATAAGTCCCGCTCCGTCGAACGCTTCCTTATTGAGCAGTTTTCTCAGGTAGGACGCTATCTCGTCCTCGTCCTCCCAGTCCCTGACTTTCTTTTTCATATCGTGGAACATCTGAACGACCTTCACGTTTGCGCCTCCGTGCTTCGGTCCCTTGAGCGAACCGAGCGCCGCGGAGATGGCGGAATACGTATCCGTTCCGGAGGAGGACACAACACGCGTTGTGAACGTGGAGTTATTCCCTCCGCCGTGCTCCGCGTGGAGTATCAGCGCCAGATCGAGGACGTCAGCCTCAAGCCGCGTGAACTCCCCTGCCGGACGGAGTATGTGCAGGATATTCTCGGACGTGGAAAGCTCCGGCACCGGCCTGTGGATATAGAGACTTTTTCCGTTATAGTAATACTGATACGCGTGATATCCGTAGACCGACAGCATGGGGAAAACGGCGATAAGCTGCAGACACTGCCTCAGCACGTTGGGGAGCGAGCAATCGTCTGCCGCCTCGTCGTAGGAATACAGAGTCAGGACAGAGCGGGAAAGCGCGTTCATCATATCGCTGCTGGGAGCCTTGAGGATCACGTCGCGGACGAAGGACGGCGGAAGCTGTCTGTATCCCGCAAGCAGTTCCTTGAACGAATCGAGCTCATCCCGGGTTGGCAGTTCGCCGAAGAGGAGAAGATATACGGTCTCTTCGAAGCCGTGACGCTTTTCTCTGATACACGCCGCGGTAAGATCGTCGACGTCGATCCCACGATAGTAAAGCTTGCCGTCGCAGGGGACGGCAACTCCGTCGACCGTTTTTCTGGCGCATATCTCGGAGATGTTGGTCAGTCCCGCAAGAACTCCGTTCCCGTCAACGTCGCGAAGACCTTTTTTTACCCGGAGCTCGGTAAAAAGGTCGGGTGAAATCTGCGAGTTCTTCACCGTCATTTCACAAAGCGATCGTATCTCGTCGGTCACCTCGGAATAGTTTCTTCCGTTTTTTTTCGAAGCCATTGTCTTCCCTCCTTTTGAAAGAGTATTAATAATATTATACTATTTATTCATTCGAAAGTCAAGCGGAAAGGTAATTTTTAACCGCAGGTATATCGGTTCATAATAATTTGTTCTTATTTTTAAAATGAATTAATATTCTTTTTTCGTCAAACAAGCGCGGAGAAAGTCGTTCCCTGACGCGGGAAGCATTTTCTCCGCGGCTATTGAACTGAAGGACGTTTGGTAGTAAAATGAACAGGAACAGAGAATCCCGGAGGTGATAAAGTTGGAGATCTACGCAGACAACGGAGCGACGACACGGCTCAGCCGTACGGCTTATGACGCAATGCTCCCCTTTTTCGGGGCGGACTTCGGGAATCCTTCGAGCATCCATTCATTTGGAGTGAAAGCGTCGGAGGCTCTTTCCGGGGCGAGGCGAACCATCGCAGGATGTCTCGGCGCAGGCGAGGATGAGATATACTTCACCTCGGGAGGCAGCGAAAGCATCACCCAGGCGATCATGTCTGCGGCAGAATACGGCACGGGGCTCGGGAAGCGTCATATCGTCACTTCCCCGATCGAGCACCACGCTGTCCTGAACACTCTTGAACGGCTTAAAAAACAGGGGTTTGAAATAACAAAGCTGCCCGTCGGCACGAGAGGTATCGTCGATCCGGAGAGCGTCAGGAACGCGCTGAGGGACGATACAGCGCTCGTTTCGGTCATGTTTGCCAACAACGAGATCGGAACAGTTCAGCCGGTGCGCGAGATCGGCAGGATTTGCGCTGAGCACGGCGTCCTTTTCCACACCGACGCGGTACAGGCGGCAGGTCACATTGAAATTGATCTTGAAGACCTCCGCGCCGATTATCTGTCGGCGTCGGCGCACAAATTTCACGGACCGAAGGGGGCGGGGATCCTCTTTGCAAGACGGAATACGCCGCTCACGGAGATCATCTTCGGCGGTCCGCAGGAGAGGGGCGCGAGAGCCGGGACGGAAAACGTCCCCGCCGTCGTCGGGTGCGCCGCCGCGCTCCGGGAAGCGTGCTCAAACATGGAGAAAAACGTCCGGGCAGTCACCGCCCTGCGAGAAAAACTCATCGACGGCCTGCTTGACATCCCCGGAGCTGTCCTCAACGGAGACAGACAAAAAAGGCTCCCCGGAAACGCGAACGTTTCATTCCCGGGGATAAGCGGAGAGTCGCTGGCTATCCTACTCGATCTGAAAGGTATAAAGGTTTCCACAGGGTCGGCGTGCAACTCGGTCTCAACGGAACCGAGCTACGTTCTGACGGCGATCGGCAGATCGGTCGACGAGGCGCTGGGGTCCCTGAGGATCACCCTCGACGAGACAAATACCGACGAAGATGCGGATCAAATAATACGCGCGGTGAGGGAAGCGGTTATAAAACTGAGATAAAGATATGCCCGGCGGGTCGTTCGGACCCGCCGGGCGCTTTTTCAGTATCCTATTATGGAACCGAAGGAATCTATCGTCATTTCCCGGGCAATATAATACCTCGGAACGGTGTAATTCCCGTATTCGGTCACGCTGTAGGGGGATTTTGTAGTGTAGCAGAAGTCGAAATAATCGGGAACGACGCTCAGCACGAGATCGTTATACGACCCGGCGGGGTATGCGAGCGCACGGACAGGCTTGCCGGTGAGCGATTCGATATAAGAGCATGAGCGTGAGAACTGATCGCGCAGCACTTCCTCGGTCTGGTAGGACAGATCCACGTGACTCGCCGTATGACACTGGAACGAAACGAGCCCGGATGACGCCATCTCCCTGATCTGGTCCTCGTTCAGATAGCCCGGGTCCCCCACCATGTCAGAAATTAGAAACACCGTCGCCCTGCCGCCGTATTTTCGGAGGATCGGGAACATATTCGTGTAGTTGTCCTCATATCCGTCGTCGAACGTGAGGATAACGGACGGGCGGTCCGTCTCGCGCCACTCATCCGCGAAGAGGAATTCATATCCCGCATCCTTCAGGGCGGCAAGCTGCGCCTCGAAAGACGACGGTCGGACAAACAACGACTCGTAATCGTTATACGGGGTCTCCATGATGAGATGGTACATCATGGCTTTAGGTCTGAATACGGTGCCGTCGGGGACGAAGGAGGTGGTGTCGGGCTCAGTCTGCGCTTCCGTTGCGGGAGGCTGAGTCGCCGGTTCCGTCTCCGTCGCGGGAGGGTCGTATTCCGTCGCAGGAGGGTCAGTCACCGGATCGTCGATCACGGTATCCGGCGTACCGGGACCTTCCGTTTCATCAGAGACGGGTCTCCATCCGTCGTTGTAAGAGGTGCACCCGGCGAGAGCCAGGATCGTGGAAACGATCACAAAAACTATAAGTACTTTTTTCACAATAATCACCTTGTTCCGCTAATTATTCAAAAACCTTTTTTACGCTTCCGAACATTGCGCGGTCTTTGTCGATCGCGCCCTCTCCGCCGATAACACAGTAACAGCAGTTCTTCATCGCCTCGGTCAGCAGATCGGCGCAGGCTTTAACGTCAGCCGTTGTCATCCCGAGGATGCGCTCTCTGTCGCTCCTCATTTCGTCGACGGTCTTTCCCGTGGCGAACGCGGCGAAGGATCTGCTCATCTTCTGGTAGGGGGAGAGCGGTCTGTTTATCCGGGAGAACGTTCCGATTATAAGCTGCCACAGTTTATCGTCGTCGATTTTCAGGGATTCAAGGATCGACGCCGCGTTGCGGTAAACGTCCACCGTGGAAGACAGGTTCGGGTCGCGGTAGGACCTGAAAAGGACGAGTCCCGTCGGAGAGTTTATCGTACAGGAGCAGCCGTAGGCGCCTCCTTTGAGACGCACCTCGGGATAGAGCACCTCTCCGCTTATAGCAGAATCCATAAGTATCATTCTCGGATCGGGAAGACGCGCTGTTTCGGGCAGACGCGTCGCGGCGGTAACGTACTGCACCTGTGACGCTGATGAGAAAGCCTCGTTCAGCATGCCGTACGGCTTGATACCGGATGAGAATTCGCCTTTATGTCCCAAGGGAAGCGATCCTGCAAGTGAGGCGATCCCGGACTCCGCGGTCGGCAGATCGCCGCTGTCCGCGGCAACGCTGACTATCAGACGCGAGACGGAAAAGATCTCTTTTTTAAGCCTTTCAAGATCGCTCAGAAGCAGCGAAGGATCCTTGTCGTATGCTCTCATCATCCCGGTCTGCCGGAGATAACTCCCCAGCCCGTCCAGAGTGTCGTTGAAAGCAGAGGACGGGTCGATATAGGCGAGACATCTGTCAGAGGCGAACTCGTGGCCGCTGTAAAGGATGTCCCGGGATTTCGCCGACAGCAGCTCTCCGAAAATCTCTCTTATCCGTGCCGGGTCGGAGAAGGACGAATCGCAGATTATCTCCTTCAGAAGATCGATTGCGTGAGCGGTCTTCTCTCCGAGCACACGAAGGGAAACGGAAAGATACGCGGTGTATTTGTTTTTCTCCCCGTTCTTTCTGAACACGGCAGTATCGAAGTCAAGACCTCCCGCGGTAAGGCGAACGTCGTCCACGAGATCGGCGTAGGATCTCTCCCGGGTGTCTGTCTTTCCCATGCATTCGATAAGGATATCCACCGCCGGAAGGTCCTCTGCAGGAATGTCCGTTATGTCGAACATCAGGTCCAAATAGACGATCCCGTTGGTATTGACGTCGTGGACGACCGCAGGGACGCCTCCGATAACGGTTTCCCTGTTATATATTGGCTCCGGTTCGGGAGATATGCTCCCCCGGGGGAGCTTCGGAACGCAGTTCTTTTCTTTATCGGTCACGGGAGCCGTCTGATAGGCTCTCAAAGCGTCAAATCCGCCTTTTATGCGCGCAAACTCTTCTTTTGACAGACTGTTCCTGAATGTCATGAGCTTGTCCGCAAGGATCTTATCCTCTTTTTCGGCGAGTCCCTTATCGGGGACGAGGACGGTCAGGGCGTCGTGATCCGTATCTATTAGTTTTCCCGCAAGCTTCTCGAAATATCCTTCGTCGAGCCGTTTTTTCAGCTCACCGAGCACCGTGAGTACACGGAGGTTCCGGAAAGGATCCTCCTCGGTGTAGATCCAGCTCTGAAGCATGTTTTTAAAGAGGTCCAGGCCCTTTGGGTACGAGCCGTATGCGCTCTCGCGGAATTTGAATTCAGATCGTTCGATAACGGCTTTCACCGCGCGGCGGTTCAGGCCTCCGTCGCGGATCTTCACAAGCGTGTCCTTGATGATCGAAAGAAAATCTTCCTTCCTGTCTTCCTCGGTGTTTTTCGCAATTACGGAAAAGACGGGTTCCATCATGTGGTTCAGCAAGCCGCCGTAGATCTCCTGACCGATCCCGGCGTCCGTCAAAGCACGCTTAATCGGAGCGGCGGGATCGTTGACAAGCACTTCTCCGAGTATCTCCCATGCGGCGCATTCGGTCTCGTCCGTCGCATCGCAGGTGAGAGAGGAGTAGGCGAGATAGGTCTTTGATCCGTCGTCTTCTTCGGTTCCGACAGGATAAGCGACCCGTCTCTCGCGGGTGTTCCCTTTTCCGAAACGGGGCTGCGCGGCTATGGGAAAAGACACTATCTCACCGCCGAGAGACGAAAGATAATCCTTGTCGAGATATTCAAGACGCTCCTCCGGGTCGATATCGCCGTAGAACATTATATAGCTGTTAGACGGATCGTAATGTCTCCTGTGGAAATCAAGGTATTCTTCCCGGGTGAGCTTCAGGATCTCCTTCGGTTCGCCTCCTGAGCAGAATCCGTACACGCTGTCGGGAAACAACGTGTAAAGCAACTCGTCGAAAACGTTTGAATCCGGCGAAGAGGATTTCCCTTTCATCTCGCTGTAAACCACACCGTTTACGGTGAGAGGCGAGTCCTCGCCTTCGGTTTCGTAGTGCCAGCCCTCCTGCATGAAAATCTCAGGGCAGCGGTAGATATTCGGGTGAAAAACCGCGTCGAGATATACGTCGGTCAGGTTTTTGAAATCGGCGTCGTTGCACGACGAGACCGGATACATGGTCTTATCCGGATATGTCATGGCGTTGATGAACGTGTGGAGAGATCCTTTGACGAGCTCCATGAACGGGTCACGGTTCGGATATTTTTCCGAACCGCAGAGGACGGTGTGCTCGATGATATGTGGCGTGCCCTTGCTGTCCTCGGGAGGGGTCGCGAACGCGATACAGAACAGTTTGTTCGTGTCGTCGCAGGGCATCATGCAAACTCGCGCGCCGCTTTTTTTGTGTTTTAAGATGTATCCGTCAAAGCCGAGATCGGCGATGTGTTCTTTCTTTATAAGTTCGTACGTATCGGGTATGATAAAACTCATATAAAGCAATTCTCCCTTTCGTTGCATGGTAAAAATGCAAAAGTCCCGTTTGCCGGGACTTTTTTATTATTGACCGTTCTCCGGCGTCATATCTTCAAACATGACCTTCAGAACATCGGCAGCGTTCATATCACGCAGCCCCTCCGGATCGGAAAGAACGTCGTCTCCCCAGCTCATGGAGGACGACCGAGGCAGGTACTCATATGATGCGGAACAGTCGGGATACCTCGCGTACCAGTCCGGATAGTATGCGCTCATGTACTGCTCTGCCAAAGCAACCGCTTCCGAGACGGAACCGTCGGCAAGCCTGGTCCCCTTGATAACCACTCCGGGCGGAGTGGAATTGATCAGAACGACGCTTCCGTCACTGCATTCGCCGATGACGATCCAGGCGTGACCTTCCATCGACATCACGTCGCCCGGATAACGCTTCGTGATCTCCTCGGCGGGAGTAAAGACGCCGAATCCCATTCCGGAGTATATTTCAGCTGTCTCTGTGGATTTAAAAACATAGCCGGAGCCGATCCCGTCCTCTTTTTCCATGAGGTTATAAACGACCCATCCGACGTATCCGGTACAGTCCAGACCGTCGTGTATCTGATACTCCGTATCCTCGTAATCATAGTTTTCGTCCTGCTCAAGGAAAAACTCGCGCCATCTCGGGCTGACCCCGATACGCATTGCGTCCTCTCCGGCGCCGGTGTCCTCCTCGTTCCATCCGCCTCCCCAGACGTACATGGTGGAACCGAGAGGTTCCCTCGCAATTCTGAGAAGTCTCAAAATGCTGTTCTCTTCCACTTCAACCTTCCCCGGTTCGGTATTATCCGTTACAGGTTCAGTATACGTGCCGCTCTCAATTCCGGTAACAAGGGTGTCCCCCGGATCCGCAACGGCAGACGCGGGAGCAGCCGTATTGTTATTATGTCCGATAAAATAGGCGACTGCTGCCGCGACGGCAAGTACGATCACGACGATCACAGATACGATGGCAGCGGTATCTTTCGCTCTTCCCGGGAGCTTATTTCCGGTGTTGTTTGAATTTCCGTTCACTTTTTTCTCCTGAATTGGAATTATCTTAAAAGTTCATTTGTCAATTTGCAAAAATCAGAGGCGGAGAGTTTTTCCCCGCGGACGTCCTCACGAAAGCCGAGTTTTAGAAGCGCCGAGCGGATCGTATCCTTTCCGTAGACCGACGACAGAGCGTTGACAAGGGTTTTTCTCCTTTGTGCGAAAGACGCGGATATGACTCCGGAGACGGCGTCAAAGAACGCCTTACACCCATCGTCGTCAGAGGGGCAGTCGCCGAACACCTCCCGTATACCGCCGTGTGGGATGACGCCGATCACGCTGGACGTGACCTTCGGCGGCGGATAGAAGGATCCCGGAGATACGGTGAATAATTTCCTGACGTCAGCTTTCAAAGCGACAGCCGCCGTTATCGCTCCGTAGTCGGACGATCCGGCGGGAGCCGCAAGCCGGTTTGCCACTTCCGTCTGGACCATCACCGTTACGGAAGAAAACGGCACTCTCCCGCCGGGCGGGAAGGAATCCAGTATCTTCATTATAACCGGTGAGGTGATGTAGTAAGGCAGGTTCGCGCAGACGGACACGGATCCTGAAGACGCGAGAATATCCGAAAAACGCTCGGATATAAGCCCCGGCAGGTCGATCTTCATGAAATCACCGAAAACGAGTTCAACGTTATCGCTGTCCGCGAATGTTTCGGCAAAAAGATCGGCGAGTCCCCGGTCGATCTCCACGGCGACCACTTTATCGTAGTATTCCGCCAGGCGCGCCGTCAGGGCGCCGACGCCGGGTCCGATCTCGATCACGCCGAGAGGACCGTCCCCGCTCTGATTTCGCGCCGCCTCGTATGATCTTTCGGCGATCATCTGCGGCACGGAAGGATTGATGAGAAAATTCTGCCCAAGCGCCTTTCTCGGAGAAAGAGACCGGGACTCGAGAAGTCTTTTTACTTCAGACGGAGAACAGAGATCCATGTGAGCCCTCCATAACGTCGAAGGAACCCGTCAGAAGACGATCCTTTCGGAAATGTACGATGTAAGCTCCGTGATCGGGATCCTGACCTGCTCCATCGAGTCCCTCTCGCGGACGGTTACGCAGCCGTCCTCCTGTGACTCAAAGTCATACGTGACGCAGAAAGGAGTGCCGATCTCGTCCTGTCTGCGGTATCTCTTGCCGATGGAGCCGGTCTCGTCGTAGTCCACCGCGAATGACCTTGCCAGTTCTTCGTAAACTTTCTCCGCATCCTCAGACAGTTTCTTTGAAAGAGGAAGGACCGCCGCTTTATAGGGCGCCAGCGCGGGATGAAGGTGAAGGACGACTCTCGTGTCGTTCTTTTCCGCGTCGAGCACTTCCTCGTCGTAAGCGTCGATGAGGAACGCCAGAGCGACACGGTCCGCCCCGAGGGAAGGCTCGATCACGTAAGGAATGAATTTTTCGTTTGTCTCGGGATCGAAGTATTCCATCGACTCGCCGCTCTCGGCCTGATGCGCCTTGAGATCGTAGTCCGTTCTGTCCGCGATGCCCCAGAGTTCACCCCAGCCGAACGGGAACATGAATTCGATGTCGGTGGTGGCGTTGGAATAGTGGCTCAGCTCTTCTTTCTCGTGATCGCGGAGTCTGAGGTTCTCTTCTTTGATACCGAGGGTGAGCAGGAAATCCTTGCAAAAGCCGCGCCAGAACGTGAACCACTCAAGATCCTCGCCGGGCTTGCAGAAGAACTCAAGCTCCATCTGCTCGAACTCTCTCGTTCTGAACGTGAAGTTGCCGGGTGTTATCTCGTTACGGAAGCTCTTCCCTATCTGACACACGCCGAAGGGTATCTTCCGCCTTGTGGAGCGCTGGACGTTCTTGAAATTGACGAAAATGCCCTGCGCCGTCTCGGGACGGAGATAAAGCTCAGTGGTGGAGTCCTCGGTGACACCCTGGAAAGTCTTGAACATCATGTTGAACTTGCGGATATCGGTAAAGTCGCATTTTCCGCATCCGGGGCACGGGATATTGTGCTCTTTTATGTATTCGGTCATCTGCTCGTTTGTGAGTGCCTCGACGACCATCTGAATCCCGTTTTGCTCGTTCCAGTCCTCTATGATCTTATCGGCTCTGTGGCGCATTTTACACGCCTTGCAGTCGATGAGCGGGTCGTTGAAGTTCACCACGTGACCGCTTGCCACCCAGGTCCTGGGGTTCATGAGGATCGCGGAATCAAGACCCACGTTGTATTTGCACTGGTTGACAAATTTCGCCCACCATGCGCGTTTCACGTTATTTTTGAATTCAACTCCGAGAGGACCGTAGTCCCATGAGTTTGCAAGTCCGCCGTAGATCTCGCTTCCGGGGAAAACGAATCCTCTGTTTTTGCAGAGCGCTACGATCTTCTCCATTGTTTTTTCCTGATTGTTCATAACATAATCTCCAGTCAGTTTATTTATCTGTATTTTCTGTAGTCCTCAATCGCGGTCTTGTATGACGGCGCATAGTAGCCGATCTCCGCGCCGCCTGTGGAAACGTAATTGCCGGGATAATACACTATATTGACCTTAAACAGCTTGATCGCTTTGATCAGTTCATAGATCTTGTCCACGTCATCCGCCTTGAAATCAGTCGCAAGAGACGGTTTATACTCCGTCGGATCGTCCGATGCGTAAGGAGTGGATGCGGTCAGCTTGCTTATCATGTTTTTCAGGTCGCCTTTAGACATATCCGAGAACCTTCTCAGGTAGTGCTCCACGGTTGAAGTCACGTATTTGCTCTTGAGTTTTATGTCCTCGATGCTGCATTCCCTGAGATTTGCGAGGGCAGTCAGCGTTTCTCCGGAGAGATCCCGGTTCCCGACGTAGACCACGTACTCGGGAGTGGGCATTTCCTCCTCGATACCGGTGCTTTCCTTGTCTTTGTCTTTGTCCTTATCCTTGTCCTTATTTTTTTCTTCGTCCTCGTCCTTGTCCGGTTTCTTCTCGAACTCCTCTTTGGAGAAGTTGGAATCAGTCATATAATACTCGCCGAAGGAGCAGATCCCCGTTTCGATATCGACCGAGGTCCTGCCGAAAGTATCGATCACGTCCTGGAGCTGGTATCCGTCGATCACAAAGTGATAGTCTACGTCGACGCCGGTCATCCCCTTGACGTACTGTTTCACGGTGTTAATGCCGAAAAGTCCGTACGTATCGCCCAGCGTAAGAGCCCCGGCGGGCGTATAAAGCCTCGTTTCCGGAGTGATATAGCAAATGAAATACTCTCCGCATTCCTTATCGACTTTAACGAGGACCGCCGACGTCGCCCTGACCCGGCGGGAATACTTTTTCAGCATTCCGACTGAGCTTTTTGCAGATTTGATCCCGGTCGTTATCTCGTCTATCGTGTAATCATCGGGTGCGTACGATTTGTTTTCGGGATCGAAGTCGTTCACAAGAATGAGGAACGAATAAGACTTCCCTTCAATGGACGCAAAAGCGTCGGGCGGTGTTTCCCCATTGCCTTCGCCGCCTTCGGCGCCGGAGCCCGACTTGCCGGCGTCCTTGTCCATAATATCGTCAACTATACCGGATATAAAACTCGTCGCAAAATATCCGATAATACCGAAAAGCAGAATAAACGCGATGAACGTCACAAGAAATTTTCTGAATGAAGCCATATCAACCTCCATTCTGCCGCTGTTCCGCGGCGGTATTCGATCGAAGTAACTCTCCGTTATGACCGGTCGGTCCCCTTTGCCATTATTCCCTGTTTTCCTTATTTTCCGCATCCCTTTTCGAAAAGGGGCATCCGCAGTAGTTCTGCCTGTAGAGACCGTACCGCTTCGACAGTTCGACGGAACGCGCGTACCCGTTCTTCTTCTTGAAATCGGAAGGAAGAAATCTCACGCCGTATCTTTCGCCGTATTCTCTCCCCAGTTCGTTTATCCTCACGGAGTCCTTATACGGGCTGACAGACAGAGTCGTACAGAAATAATCGAATCCGCCGAGGGACGCCGCTTTCGCGGTCTCCTCGAGGCGCTGACCGTAGCAGAGGGTGCATCTCTCCCCGCCCTCGGGCAAATGGCTTAGATCTCCGCATCTGTCGAGAAACGAGCCATGATCCCATTCGGGAGAAATCAAGCCGATCCTGTCGCCGTAAACCTCCGCAAGGAAACGCTCGAGTTCACGCAGGCGGAACTGATATTCCTCAAAGGGCGCGATGTTCGGGTTGAAGAAAAAGACAGTGATATCGAAAAAACTGTCGAGATACTCCAGTACCGCGGACGAGCAAGGAGCGCAGCAGGCGTGAAGAAGAAGCGTCGGTCTCAGTCCGGAGTCGCAAAGCCCCGAGACCACCGACTCGCACAATTTGCCGTAATTTGTCCCTGTCATCGTGTCACGAGCTCCGTCACGTTTGTTTTTGGCACTTTGGAGTTATTTTACCATAAAACATTGAAAAAATCAAGAGAACGGCGCATTTATGGCGCCGTTCCCCCGTTTTTGGTCAAAAGTGTTGAAAAAATGCTCCCGAACAACGAAAAGTCTTATTTCCCGATCAAAGAAAGTACGTTTTCTTTGGGAACGGCGCCTAACGATTTGTTAACGACCTGACCGTTTTCCAGAACTATGAGCATTGGGATCGACATGACACCGTACTTCATTGCAAGTTCAGGCTCCTCGTCAACGTTCACTTTTCCGACTTTGATACCGGACACCTCTTCGGCGATCTCGTCGATCACCGGGCCCATCATGCGGCACGGTCCGCACCAGGGAGCCCAGAAATCGATCAGCACTTTTTCCTCTGCATTCAGCGCTTCGGCTTCAAAATTGTCCTTCGTGAGCTTTACAACTGCCATTTTTTACATCCTCCTTTATATTTCATCCGGCGGATAAGCCGGAAGATCGGACCTTAAACTATCTTTTTACGAACGAGTCGATCCGGGCGGTGCGTTTCATCCCGTCGGCGGTGATCTCGGCGCTCTGAGGGATCCCGTATCGATCGATCCGCAAAATGACGGAACAGCCGTCCCGTTCAAAGGTCCATACGGCGCCCTCTTCCGTTTTTTCGACACTTGCATTTTCGGGAACAGGGTCACTCAAAACGTCGAAAACGATATTCGCGCCCCGCGCCGCGTCTTCGGTCAGCGGAACGGAGACGGATCCGGTGAAAATGACGGAACCATCTCCCACGCGGGAAAATTTTACACCGGAAAGCTCCGCGGGTGACGTTATTCTTGCCTCCGTGACGCCGCCGCGGCGGGTCGCGTCCATTGTCAGCGTTCCTTCGCCGTCGCCGCGTTTGAGCGTCAGGGAGAAATCGGCGTCTCCCGTAAATAAAGCCGCGTCTTTTCCCTTTTCGCAGGACACGAGCGCCGATACCAGGACCAAAAACACCAGGACCGCAAACAGCCTTTTCATTTTTCATCACCTTTCATGCAGTATCCGGCATTATTTTATGAAAGGGCGGCGCGCGGTATTACAGGATCATTCGAGCCCCAGTTTCTGACGGAGATATTGCCCCGTATACGATTTTTTGCACTCGGCGACTTCCTCGGGAGTTCCGCAGACTATGACCTGACCGCCGCCGTCTCCTCCCTCGGGTCCCAGATCGATTATATGATCGGCGGTCTTTATGACGTCAAGGTTGTGCTCGATAACGATCACGGTATTTCCTCCCTCAACGAGTCTGTCAAGGACGGCGAGAAGCTTCTCCACGTCCGCGGAGTGGAGTCCGGTCGTGGGCTCGTCGAGGATGTATACCGTCTTTCCGGTAGAGCGTTTCGACAGCTCCGTCGAGAGCTTCACTCTCTGCGCCTCGCCTCCCGACAGGGTGGTAGAGGACTGACCGATCTTGATATATCCGAGTCCGACGTCGCAAAGGAGCTTCAGTCTGGACGCGATCTTCGGCACGTCTGCGAAAAAGTCGGCGCCCTCCTCGCAGGTCATCTCGAGAACGTCGGAGATATTCTTCCCCTTGAACTTCACCTCAAGGGTGTCTTTATTGTATCTCTTGCCGCGGCATACGTCGCAGGTGACGTAAACGTCGGGCAAAAAATGCATCTCGATCTTCTTGACGCCGTCCCCCTCGCACGCCTCGCATCTGCCGCCTTTCACATTGAAGCTGAACCGTCCGCTCGTGTAGCCCCTGAGCTTCGCGCCGGGGGTCTTTGCAAACAGGTTCCTGATATCGGTGAAAAGGCCGGTATAGGTAGCGGGGTTGGATCTCGGAGTCCTCCCGATGGGGCTCTGGTCGATCGCTATGACCTTGTCGAGATACTCCGTCCCCTCAATGCGTTTGTGCTTCCCCGGGTACGTTACAGCCCGGTTCAGAGTTCCGGCGAGACTGTTGTAGAGGATCGAGTTGATAAGGGACGATTTCCCCGATCCCGATACGCCTGTAACGCAGGTGAACACTCCGAGAGGGATCTCGACGTCGATGTTTTTCAGATTATTCTCGGCGGCTCCGACGATCTTCAGAAAGTGTCCGTTTCCCTTTCTCCTTTTATCGGGAACGGCGATCTGCCGTTTGCCGGAAAGGAACTGTCCCGTGATCGATTTTTCGCAAGCCTTGACGTCCGCGGGCGTTCCCGCGACGACGATCTCGCCGCCGTGGATCCCTGCCTCGGGTCCGATGTCGACGATATAATCCGCTTCGGTCATGGTCTCCTCGTCGTGCTCTACGACGATGACGCTGTTTCCGATGTCACGGAGCTTTTTGAGAGTACCGATAAGTTTCGAATTATCGCGCTGATGGAGGCCGATAGACGGCTCGTCGAGGATATACAGCACGCCCGCAAGGGACGAGCCTATCTGCGTCGCAAGGCGGATGCGCTGGGCTTCTCCGCCGGAGAGAGTTCCGGCGCTTCTGTCAAGTGTCAGATAGTCCAGTCCCACGCTGACAAGAAATCCCAGGCGATTCTTTATCTCCTTGACGATCTCCCGGGCGATCTGATTTTCCGTTTCGGTGAATTTCAGTCCTTCGGTAAATCTCAGCGCGTCGGAGACCGACATATGGCAGAATTCGGCGATATTCCTGCCGCCGATAGTGACAGCGAGCACGTTTTTGCCAAGACGCGCGCCGTGGCACTCGGGGCATTCGGAGTCCACGAGAAACTGGTCGTAATACTCGTTTCCCCATGCGCCGGGCTCCGCACGGCGCTCTATGATATTCAGTACCCCCTCGAACGGGGCGATCTGTCTCTGCGCTCTTTCGCCGAATACACGGACCACGTCGAATTTATTTGAAGTGCCGTG
>CACXCL010000115.1 GCA_902766115.1 uncultured Ruminococcus sp. | reverse complement strand
GCGGTGGGATTCGAACCCACGAGCCCGTGAGGACTACCTGATTTCGAGTCAGGCCCGTTATGACCACTTCGATACGCTTCCGTATATTTCAGACTCCTTTCGGAGTATGATACTCTATTCGATTACTCCGGGCAGGCCCGTTATGCCCTGTTGCGGTGCCCGAAATCCTTCGCTCGCTTCCCGCTCGCAGGATTTCGACCGCTACCACTCCTCGTCCTCCCTTTTTCCGCCCCCGGCGGCGGTCGGACTCGTCCCCACTTCGATACGCTTCCGTGACTGACCACTATATTTTAGCACAAGAGATTGATGTTTTCAAGAGAAAAATCAAAATATATCCCGCATCTTAAAAAAAGGCTCCGCGGGAAGCACGGCGTCCGGAAGGAACTTATCGACCGATGAATCTGTTTTATGCAATTCCCGGAACAAAAACGGATCCCGGGGAAAGGATCCCCGGGATCATCAGATCATTCTTCGGTTAATCAGATATTATCCGCGATCTCACCGGACGCGTCGGCGACTTCTTCTTTAACTTCTTCGACGCTTTCTGCTGCCTCATTCTTGATCTCTTCGGCAACGTTTTCCTTGATACCGTCAACGGTTTTTTCAACGGCGCCGGCGGTTTCTTCAACCTTTTCTTCGACGCTTTCTGCTGCCTCTTCGGCCTCCGCCGCAACTTCGGAAACGGCCTCTTTAGCCTTTGAAGCGGACTTTTTGTTCTTTTTCGTTTCCGCTTCGGCCTGCGCCTTCTCTTCGGCGGCTTCCTTTGCCACCTTCGCGCGGAATGCGGCAAGTTTTTCCGCCTTCTCGGCAGCAAGCTTATGGAGCTCCTCGGTGCGAACTTTGATCGTCCTGTTTATATTGTCGACTGCAAGATCAGTGTCAGCGCCGTAGTCAACGTACATTTCAAACGCCTTTTCTCCGTTCTTCTTCAGAAGAGTAAAGAGATACAGAGGAATAGCAGCGTTGCCCTTTGATCCCTTTATGGTATAGCTCTTCTCTTCGATCATCGCGCGGTCAAGATCGGAATACTTATAAGAACCGGTGATTATATCGTGCTTTGTCTCATCGACAAGAGAGATCCTCTTCGAGTAAATGTATACCTTCTCGCTTGTGAAAATCATGTTCGCTGCGGAAAAATAACTGGTCCTCGGAGTGCCGTCGCGTCCCTTCCTGTAGTAAAACCCTTCGCGGCTCTCGTCATAATCATATCCTCTGAAATTGAGAGGCTTCATGGTCTTGAGAAAGTTCTTTTCGTAGACCTCGTACTTTTTCATGGATTCTTCTTCAAGGTCCTTTGTGTATTCGGTCGCCTGATACTCGATATCGACGTCGGACGCTTTTCCGCCGGAGGAGAACGCAACGACGGCGATGCCGACGATGACGCCGATGACTCCAATGGGAAGGGTTTTGGAGTTGAAGATCAACACGAACATCACGACCGTGAACACAAGAGCGATTATCGTCACGATCGAGATCGGAGGGGCTGTAAAATACTTGACATTACGTTTTGTTTCCATATGTGTCTCCCGAATATCTCAATATATGAATATTTGCTTTTGTTATTATACCATCGCATCAAAAAATTGTCAATAACGGATGAACGTTTTGATGAGATTCATTTTTCAGGCTTTTTCGAACGGCGCGCGGGAATGAAACCGAGGATCCGTCTGTTCCGCAGACCGAGAAAATAGCCGAGAGTGCATACGCCAAGCGCCGGGAAGATGATCAGGAAGAAAATCGAGGGATTTCTCGGAGAATACAGCCGCACGATCCCGTTGAACATAGACTCCCAAACCAAAGCGATCATACGGAATACCGCGTAGATCGACGTGCCCCAGGAAAAGGCGAAGGGACCGTCTTTTTTTCCGAAGATAAATCCCACGAGGATCATCACCGCGATAATGACGTTCGGTATGTTCGCGAATAGCGACAGAGACAGACCTTTCAAGGGCTTATACGGCGCCCTTCCCCCGTCTATCTTTATTCTTTCCTTCGCGCCTTCTTCCCACATTACCATGTAGATCAGGACGAGATAAAAAGTTATCGCGAAGATGCTGCCGATCAAGTCGACCGCCGTATTGCTTTGCGCTGTGACAAAGCTGACGGTTATCCCGAGAAACGCGGCTCCGAACTGATATAGAAGGAGACGGCAGATGATTTTCGAATGATCTTTAAAAAATCTGATCATAGGTATTGACTTCCTCCGTCTAATTAAGGATAATATAAGTGACGCTTATATTTTATTTCATTTTGGCCGTCATTACAATATCCCTGCCGAAAAATTTACAAATAATCCACTTTATTGTGAAAACATAACATTTCATAAATCACGCGTCGGAAAGGAGATGTTCCGGATGAGCAGGCTTGACCTTGCACAGTTTCCCGCCCCTGTAAAAGAATTCGCCCAGTACAAAAAATCCATTCAGGGCTGTTCGCAGAAAACAGTTGACGAGTATCTCCTTGATCTGAGACTTTTCACAAGATTTCTGCTCCTGAGCAAGAACGGCGAAAAATATAGCGAGGAAGTGGCGGAAAAGCTTGATCTCAGCGGACTCGGAGTTGACTTTTTTGAAGAGGTAACCACCGTCGCCATTTACGATTTTCTGTATTATCTCGACAGCACGCGCCACGACTCCAACTCAACGAAAGCGCGAAAGCTTTCCGCGATCAAATCGTTTTATAAGTATTTGACGGTCAAGAGAAACTATTTTGAAAACAATCCCTGCGTCAACATCGAAACGCCGAAAAAAAAGAAGCAGCTCCCGAAGCATCTTTCCGTTGACGAAAGTCTCGGACTTCTTGACGCCATACGACAGGACCGTGAGTCAAAGACGGTCACAAGGGACTACACCATAGTCACCCTGTTCCTCAACTGCGGCATGAGACTTTCCGAGCTTGCAGGGCTTAACATCAGCGATATATCCGACAACATGAGATCGCTCCGGGTGGTAGGCAAGGGGTCAAAGGAGAGGATCATCTACCTCAACGACGCGTGCCGCGCCGCACTGGGCGAATATCTCCCGACAAGGCTCGCGGTAAAGTCACAGAAGGAACAAAACGCGCTGTTTCTCTCCGGCCACGGCAGATACAACCGTCTGAGCGTAAAGACGATTCAATGGATGGTCAACAAATACCTTGAGAAGGCCGGACTTGAAAACAAGCATTATTCAACTCACAAGCTCAGACACACCGCAGCCACCCTGATGTATCAGACCGGCGAGGTGGATATACGTGTTCTGAAAGACATCCTCGGTCACGAACAGCTCAACACCACGCAGATATACACGCACGTATCAAACAAAGGCATGGAAGACGCCATGAGCAAAAACCCGCTTTCATCGATCAAAAACAAACCCGCGGCTCGGGACAATGATGCCGGAAAGGAAGACGACAATGAGTGAACACATTCTGAAACTGAAAAACGAGGCAGTAAACTGGGAGAACGCTTCCCCGCTCGGATGCGGATCCATAGGACTTATGACTTACGGTACCGTGAAAGAGGAGCGGCTCTCATTCAATGAGGAAACGATCTGGGCGGGCGGTCCTCAGGACACGTTCGTCCCGGGATACAGCGAAAAGCTGAAAGTAATACGACAGCTTTTCCTTGAGGGAAAATGCGTCGAGGCCGAGAAATGGGCTCACGCGAACTTCGAGGACAGTTTCTTTGTCGTAAAATCCTATGAGGCAGCGGGAGAGTTGTTTATAAAGCTCCACGGCGACGGCGAGTCCGGAAATTACGAAAGAAATCTCGATCTGAGCCACGGTATCCTTGACGTCTCATACGACAAAAACGGAAAAAGGTACAAAAGAGAGTATTTCGTATCGCACCCGTCAAAGCTCGTGTGCTCAAGGATCGACTGCGATGCCTCGGAGAAGATCGATATATCGTTCAGACGTGAGAACATAGTCGAAAATGAAACCAAGGTTACCGGAGACGGCGCGAGATGTGACATCGTATGCGTCACGGCGTCGGGAAATCATAAGTTCAAGTATTCCCTCATCATAAAAACGGACGGGGTCGCCTCATATGATCGATCTGCAGGGTCAGTCAGCGTCACGGGCGCAAAATATATCGAGACGTATACATCGATCGTTACTGCATTCCGTGATCCCGGTCTTGACACGGACAGATATCTCAAAAACGTCGAGAAAGGATACGAGGTTCTCCGCGCGGAGCATATATCGGACTTCTCCGACATTATGAGCCGTTCGGAGGTGCAATTCGATCCCGTCGATCCTTCCCTTTCCGATTTGCCGGTTAACGAGCGGCTCTCGCGCCTCTCCGGAGATGAAAACGCAGTCGACGAAGAGCTTGTCTCGCTCTATTTCCTCTTCGGCAAGTATCTGCTCGTCTCCTCCAGCCGGGAGGACACCTATCCCGCAAATCTTCAGGGAGTTTGGTCAGACGGACCCGAAGCGCCGTGGAATTCCGACTATCACACTAATATAAACCTGCAGATGAATTACTGGCCGGCGGAAGTCGCAAACATTTCCGATTGCTGCGGTGCGCTCTTCACTTACATGAACGAATGTCTGCTTCCCGGAGGCAAGAAAGTTGCAAGGGAGAATTACGGCGCTGAAGGAACGGTGGTCCATCACGTTGCGGACATCTATCAGTTCGCCGCCGCCGCGGACGGGATGTGGGGTCTGTGGCCCCTCGGCGCCGCGTGGCTGTCTTACCACATGTGGGAACATTATCTCTTCACGGAGGATAAGGACTTTCTTCGCAACACGGCATATGAGTTTATTAAAGAGAGCGCCAAGTTCTTCATGAGCACCATGTTCGAGGGACCGGACGGGACCCTCATGACCGGACCGTCCACTTCTCCCGAAAACGCTTACGCGCAGATCGATCCCGAGACAGGAGAGCGCACTTTCGTACACCTGACTATCACACCGACGATGGACGTTGAAATCATCAGCGGTTTACTTGATTTCTACGCCGAGACCGAGGATATACTCGGGATCGACCCGGAACTCGCGACGAAAGCGAGAGAAATGCGTGCAAAGATGCCCCCGCTGAAGATAGGCAAATTCGGTCAGCTTATGGAATGGATCGAGGACTATGAGGAGTACGAGCCCGGTCACAGACACATCTCCCACGCTTTCGCCCTCTACCCCGCCGCGCAGATTACAAGAGAAACCCCTGAGCTCTACCGCGCCATCAAGGTGACCATGGACAGACGTCTCTCCGCCGGAGGCGGACACACGGGCTGGAGCCGAGCATGGCTCATCAATCTGTTCGCGAGACTCAGAGACGGACAGTCTGTGATGAAGAATCTCCGCGCGCTGTTCACGAACTCCACTCTGCCTAATCTTTTCGATAACCATCCTCCGTTCCAGATCGACGGTAACTTCGGAGGAGCCGCCGCGATCGCCGAGATGCTTCTTCAGAGTCACGAGGGGATAATCTCCCTGCTGCCCGCTCTTCCGGACGAGCTCGCCAACGGATCCTTCAAAGGACTTAGGGCGAGAGGCAACGTCACCGTTTCCGCAAACTGGCAGAACGGGAAGATAGAAAAGCTGAAACTGAGATCGCCCGTCGAAGGCGAGATCACGGTGGAACTGCCGGAATGTCAGGCTGACGCCGTTCTGACGGACGGCGAGAACGTTTACAGAGCAAACAGATGCGTCGTCGTTCTTCCGAGAAACGGCAAATACAAGGTCGCAAACTGACCGACCGGAACGAGCTGAGAATATATAACTGAAAAAACCTCGCATTGGCGAGGTTTTTTCAGAGAAGAGAGAAGAGAGAAAAGAGAAGAGAAAAGGTAAAAAACCGACGGGCAACCCGTCGGTTTTTTAGTGAAATATCCCGCTCCGCGGGATGTGAAATATTTTCCTGACGGGAAATGTGAAATATTCGGCTCGCGCCGAATGTGAAATGAAATAAATCCTCCAACGACCGCAGGCATTTCACACGCCGGAGGCGTATTTCACACGCGCAAGCGTATTTCACAAATCCACGCAGTGGATTTATTTCGTTGAAAAAAGCACGCTTCCGCGTGCTTTTTTCTGACCCGTGGGGGATCGAGTCTCGCCTGCGGGCTCGGTCAGCCCCGGCTCTGACAGCCCACCGGGCTGTCATTCACTACCGGGGCCCTTCGATTCCCCCACGCAAAAATGGCAGGACGGCGAAGCCGTCCTGCCATTTTTTTGACCCGTGGGGGAATCGAACCCCCGTTACCGCCGTGAAAGGGCGGTGTCTTAGCCGCTTGACCAACGGGCCTTATTCGGTTTTTGCGGGGCTTCCCGTCCCGCGCAAGAGATATGATATCATAAATCATCCCGGGTGTCAATACCGATTTTTCAAAATTTTCGGCGCGGAAAAAGGGTCCGCCGCGACCCTCCGTTATTGCCCCCGCGGAATATATATGATATAATTAAGACAGAATAAGGACGCCTGAAAAATCATTCGGAGGCGTCCGCCGTGAGAGTTCATTTTTTCATCGAAAGATTCGTGAGATCGTTCCTCTTCGGACTGCTCGTCGGAGGCGCGGTCGCCGCAGTTCTCGGCGTCGCGTCGATCTTCCTGATCTCTCCTCTTTTCGGTGACTGACGAAGGGAGGCGGTCCTTTTGCGCCTCGATAAACTCATCGCGTCGAACGGCGGATTCAGCCGCCGTCAGGCGGCGGAAGCGATCCGCCGCGGGCGCGTCGCGGTCAACGGAGAGCCGATAAGGAAACCGGACGCCGCGGTCGATCCCGACGCCGACCGGATCACGGTCGACGGCGAGCCGTTCGTCTATGCGCTTTACGTCTACTATATGCTCAACAAACCCGCGGGATACGTGAGCTCGACCGAAGACGGCGACACGGTGATCGCGCTTCTCGGCGAAGACGGAAAGCGGCCCGGTCTCTTCCCCTGCGGACGGCTCGACATAGACACGGAGGGCCTTCTGCTCATAACGGACGACGGACCTCTCGCCCACCTGCTCCTCTCCCCGCGACGTCACGTCGAAAAGGAGTACTTTTTCACCTGCTCGCCCGCTATTACGGACGAGGGGATCAAAATGATAGAATCCGGCGTCGATCTCGGCGACTTCACGGCGAAGCCCGCGCGGATCGCGCCGTCCGACGACCGCCTCTCCGGGACGGTCGCCGTAACGGAAGGCAAGTTCCATCAGGTCAAGAGAATGCTCTCCCGGGCGGGGAGCGAAGTCACTTACCTGAAGCGCGTCCGCTTCGGG
>CACXCL010000114.1 GCA_902766115.1 uncultured Ruminococcus sp. | reverse complement strand
CACGTCCACCTTGACGGTCTTTCTCGCCTGCCCGGTCTCACGGGCCTCCATGTACAGGTCGTACACAAGCGAATCCGACGAATAACTGTGGATGAAGCACACGGGATTCATCACGTTGTGCCACTCCGCGACCCGGGTATCGCCCGAAGGACCCACGTCGAACACGGAAACGCATATATTGTATTTCCTGCCCAGCCGTTCGCATTCGCTGTCAAGGGAACGCTCGTCGCACTTTTTGAGTTCGGCGGCACATTTTTTCACCTCCGCCGTACGGACCGACCTGTAAAGCGGGGCAAACAGGAACGACTGGAAGACCCACACGACGAGCAGCACAGCCGCGGAAAAAAGAACAAGCGACAAAAACACCTTTCCCTTCATGGGCATGAGGCGCCTTTTGCCGCTCTCTTTCGTTTTTTTCGTTCTTTCCGCAGGCCGGACGGTCTTATCTGTCTTCAAATCTGTATCCCACTCCTCTGAGCGTCACTATTAGGGACGCCCACTCGCCGAGACTTTTTCTCAGCAGCTTCATGTGCGTATCGAGGGTCCTGTCGTCGCCGTAGTAGTCGTACCCCCACACCCCGGTCAGGATCTTTTCCCTCGTCAGGGCGATATTGCGGTTTTTCATAAGGTAAAAAAGCAGATCGTACTCCTTCGGAGTCATTTCCACGCGCTCGCCGTCCACCGTGACGGTGCGCGCGGTGAGATCCGCCGTGACGCCGCCCACCGTTATCACGCCGGCGGGAGTTTCTTTCGTACCGCCCGCCCTTTTCATGACGGCGTCGATCCTCATCATCAGTTCTTTCGGGGAGAACGGCTTCACCACGTAGTCGTCCACCCCTGCGCCGAAGCCGTTGATCTTGTCGTACTCCTCGCCCCGTGCGCTGAGTATGATTATGGGTATATCCGAAAATTTCCGTATCTCGCGGCACGCGGAAAAGCCGTCAAGCTCCGGCATCATTATGTCGATCACGGCAAGGTCGTACCCTCCGGCGCGGCACATCGAAACGGCCTTCATGCCGTTCTCCGCCTCGTCCACGGTATGACCCTCGAACTCCGCGTATTTCTTTATGAGACGACGGATGCTCTCCTCGTCGTCAGCCACGAGCAGTCTGTACATTTATACCCTCCGATATGACGTCACCTTTGAGGGCGCCATGCGTCCTCAAAGGTGACGTGCGGTTCAGTTATCAGTCGCTTGCTCCCGACTCGAAGCACTTGACTTCAACGTCCATTCGCTTTCCTTCGCGATAGATAGTGAGGGTCAGCGTGTCCCCGGGAGATTTTGTCCTGACAGCGTTGATCAGGTCGTTTCCGCTTCCGATCTCTACGCCGTCCACCTCGGCGACTCTGTCGAGACGCTTCAGAACGTCGTCGTTATAGCCCTCAGCCACCTCGGTGACATATACGCCGAGAACATTTACTCCGATCCTCTGCGCGTCGTAGGCGGTCAGCGCGTCGTAAATTGTAACTCCGATGATCGTCTTGCCCACATAGCCCTTCTCCATAAGCTCCTGCGCGGTCTTCAGCACGTCGTTCGCCGGGATCGCAAAGCCCAGGCCCTCGATGTTCGAGCCGCCGGATTTGGCGTTCACAAGGCCGATCAGCTCCCCGTTCATGTTGAACAGTCCGCCGCCGGAGTTGCCGGGATTGATAGCGGCGTTGGTCTGGAGGAGGTTCATCTTCATCCCCTCGACCTCCACCTCGCGGGCGAGGGCGCTGATGATGCCGTTGGTCACGGTGCCGCCGAGCTCGCCGAGAGGATTGCCGATGGCGATGACCTCGTCGCCGACCTCCAGCGTGTCGCTGTCGCCGAATGTGGCGGCTGTGAGGTCTTCGGCCTCGATCTTGATCACTGCCACGTCCGCCTGCGCGTCGGTCCCTATGACCTCCGCTTCGTAGTCCTTTCCGTCGCGGGTACGCACGCTGATGCTCTCCGCCACGGTCATATTGTCGTTCTTGCAGATGACGTGGTTGTTTGTCACGATGTACCCGTCATCAGAGATGATGACGCCGGAACCGGCGCCGGAGGCGATGTACTGGAAATATCCGAGTGTCTTGAACTCGGTGGATATCTCCACCACGGAGTCGCGGATGTCGGAGATGGCGGAGGAGTAATACCCGTCGGGCTTGTCTTCCGCGTCCTTCTTCTCGCCTTTTTCCACCACGCTGATGTTGACGTCCCTGTTGCGTCTTTCGGAAGGCGCTCCGCCGTTCAGCCGCTTCTCAAGATACGATCCCGCGAATCCCGCTCCGCAGGAAAGGAGCATACAGACGATGAGCAGAACGGCTACGCCCGCGGCGCGGCCCTTGTGCTTTTTTTCTTTCTT
>CACXCL010000113.1 GCA_902766115.1 uncultured Ruminococcus sp. | reverse complement strand
GGTCGCGGTGAGATAGCAGATGAAGGTGCTCACGGGAGTGCCGGGCATGCCGATGAAATAGAGCAGAGCGACGTTCGCCGCGATCTTTGCCACGGCGCCGATCAGCATGGAGATCACGGGCTTACGCTCGTGGCCGCACGCCTGGAGCATGGCGTTGGTAACGGAAAGCACGCACAGGAAGAACGTGGAAGGTGCAAGAATCGACAGCAGCGGCGCCGTGGAGACAATGGCGGCGCGCTCTCTGTAGAACAGGCTGAGGATCGGCTCGGACAAAGCGGCGAGCCCGATGGCGCAGGGGAGCCCGATGAGCACCGTCACCCGGAGCGCGCTCTCCATGATCCTCTCAGATCTTGCCCTGTCTCCTTTGGTCCTCGCCGCCGTGATCAGCGGGACGATCGAATATGAGATGGGATATACCAGCACCGGAGGCAGGTTGAACATGGGCACGGCGAGAGTGGTATAGTTGCCGTAGATCGTCGTGGCGAGATTCTCGCTCATTCCCTTGAACGTCTGGAGAAGATTCTGTATCAGGATCGAATCGATAAAGCTGGTGAGCGACATTACCGACGAGCTTATCGTTATGGGCAGGGCGATGATGACGATGCGCTTCAGGATGGTTTTCGCCGGGGTCGTCTCATGATTCTCGCCCGATTCTTCGAGATACTCCGCATCGTATTTCTCGCTTTTGAAGAGCAGTTTCGTGAAAGTGAGGAATATCATGCCGAGTCCGGCGCCGATGGTGATGCCGAGGATGGCGTACGCCGCAACGTATTTCAGCGCGCCCACGTCGGTGCCGTATTTCTGACGGGCGTACAGAGCGAAGGCGATACCGAGGAACAGCTTGCAAAGCGCTTCGATGAGCTGTGAGACCGCCACGGGGACCATGTGCTGATACCCCTGGAAATAGCCTCTCAGCGCGCTGGTAAGGCAGATGAAGAACAGAGTGGGCGCCACCGCCATGATACACAGCGTGGTGGCCTCGCTCTTTATGACGTTGACGGAAAACCAGTGCGCTCCGCCCAGCATGAGTCCCATGCCGAACAGACCGACGAAAAAGAACAGTCCGAGAGACACCCGGAATACTTTTTTGACCTGGTCGATCTTTCCGAGAGATCGGTTCTCCGAAATCAGGATCGAGGTCGCCACCGGCAGACCCGCCGTGGAGATCATATAAAGCACCGTGTAGATGATGTACGCGGTGTTGTAATACCCCATTCCGAGACCGCTCAGATAGTTGTGCATCGGGATCTTGAAAAGAAGTCCGATGGCTTTGATAATAAGGTTCGATATGGTCAGAACGATGACTCCGGAGAAAAAGAGCTTCGTGCTGTTCTTGGTTTTCGTCTTTGTTCCCATAGTTCTCTCCCGTAAAAATGATTGTCACAAAAGCTTGTGCTTTCCGTAAAACGCAACGGCGTCGCGGCGCAGTTTTTCCCGGGCTGCATCCGCCTCTCCGTTTTCTCTTGATCTCAGGTATTCATATGGATATTTCGCCTCAAATATTCTGACGATGTCTTTTTTGACGCCGTCGAGATCGGCTACGAATTTGGTGACGGAGGAGGCTCCGCAGGCGAATATCGAGTGGATCTCTTCCATTATGTAGACGTTATACATTCCCTCGTGCCCGGGAAGCGAATAACCTACGTTTTCCAGGTTCCCTGCGGTGTTCTTCTGCCTGTACATATAGTAAGGCCGGTATCCCGCGTCCTCGGCCGCACGGCGGGCGTAGGAAACGGACTCCGACGCCGATATCCCTTCTCTGTCGTACACGTCCGCTCCGTCCGCCTTGAACTGAGCCGATTTCTTGACGGCGAAGGTGTGGACGGTGACGTTCTCCGGTCTGAGCCCGGCTATCCCGTCGAAGGACCGTCTGAACGACTCCGCACTGTCGCCGGGAAGCCCGGCGATAAGGTCCACGTTGACGTTTTTAACGCCCGCCCGGCGCGCCGTGTCGAAGGCGCGGTAGAAGTCGTCCACCGTGTGTTCCCTTCCGATGAGACGAAGCACGTCGCCGTTCAGCGTCTGAGGATTCACGCTGATGCGGTCGACCCCGTGGAACGTCGCCACGCGGAGTTTTTCCTCCGTGATGGTGTCCGGCCTTCCGGATTCAAGGGTGAATTCCCCCGCGCCGTCGGCAAGGGGCGAGAGCTTCGACAGAAGCCTGTCAAGCTGCCCGGGATCGAGGATCGTAGGAGTCCCGCCGCCCACGTAGACGGACGACACCTCGAGTCCAAGCTCACGGATCAGCGATCCGGTGAATTCTATATCCCGCGTCAGGGCGTCGAGATACCCCGGTATAAGTTTCAGCAGTCCCGGCGACGCATATGAGACGAACGAGCAATAGGCGCATCTGGTGGGACAAAACGGGATCGCAACGTATACGCTGCACTTTTTCCTCTGGTCCCCCGTGACGAGTTCGTTTTCCGCCTTGGCAACGGACGCGGCGAGAGACGACTTCTCGGGGAGCGTGAGGAAAGTTCTGTCGAGCTCACGGGCGGCTTCTTCTTCCGACATTCCGCGGGCGAGAAACTCCGACGCAAGCTTCGACGGTCTGACTCCGGTCATGGCGCCCCAGGGGGGTCTGTATCCCGTGAGACGGGACGCCGCTTCGAAAAAAGCTCTTCCCGCCGCCGTCTTGCGTGTGCGGTCACGTCCGTCTTCGCGCCACCCTTCAGAGGCGGTCGCTGTCTCCTCTCTCCCGTCCGGGAGAGTCAGGGAGACCGTCGCGGTCACGCCTTCATCGTCCTCGGCGATCTCCGCCGCGGCTCGCTTGTCGCAGTCCTCGGGCGAGAATTTCTCTCCCGGGAAGAAGGTCATTGCCAGAGTTTCGAGATAATAGGGCTTTATCGCCCCTTTTACGGTAATTATCATATCAGTTTCTTCTCGAGCCCCGGAGAACCGCGCTCTCAAGGCAAATGGTGACGGGACCGTCCGCTACGGACGCGACCTTCATGTCCGCCCCGAACACGCCTCGCTCCGTGGGGATTTCTTTCGCGAGCAGATCCGCAAAGTACAGGAACAGTTCCTCCGCCTCCGCGGGCGGCGCAGCCCTCATGAAATCGGGACGGTTCCCCTTCCTGTAGGACGCGGCGATGGTGAAATTGGGGATCACAAGGGCCGATCCCCCGATATCGCGGACGGAGAGGTTCATTTTCCCTTCCTCATCGGAAAATATTCTGAGAGACGCGATCTTCTTTGCAAGCAGCTCCGCGTCCTCCCTCCCGTCGCCGGAGAACACTCCTACGAAAAGGAGAAGCCCCGCCCCGCAGCGGCCGCGGGTCTCGCCGTCCACCTTCACCTCGGCTCCGGTCACTCTTTCCAAAACAACGGTCATTTTGCCGTTTTCCTTTCCATTATCAGCCCGAACCTCTCGTTATGTGCTTCACGTGAGGTACGGAGCGGAGTCTCGACACGATGGCGTCGAAATGCTCGCTGTTCCGGCACCCGACGGTCAGTTGGATTATCATCTCGTCTTCCACGCGTTTCTTGGTGTTGACGGAGACGAGAGTGACCCTCATTTCCGCCAGCGCCGCAGTCACGTCGGCAAGAAGAGATATATGATTCTCGGCGTACACCTTGATAACGGCCTCGTAGAGGTCGCGGGACGACCCGGATATCGCCGCCGTATCCCATCTGACGTTCACGAGCCGGTCTCTGAAGGACGGGTCCTTCATGCCGAGCGCGATATTGCGGCAATTGTGCTTGTGAACGGAAATCCCGTATCCCTTGGTGATGAATCCAACCACGGGATCTCCGGGAAGCGGATTGCAGCAGCGGGCGAATTTGACCGCGCAGCCTTCCTCTCCGTCCACGATGATGCCGCCCGAGCCGCCTATCCTGTCGGGACGGTGAGTCTTGATCTGTTCGGGCTCCGTGATGGGTTCTTCTTCGACCTTTACGACGCGCTCGTACTCTTCCTTAAGACGGGACGTGACTTTCGTCAGGGGGATGCCCCCGTAGCCTATGGCGTTGAAGAGGTCGTCCGGCTCGTTCATTCCGAGCCGTTTTGAGATGTTGGCTATGATCTCCGCCTTGTCTTTATCGTTGGGCTTTATGCGGAGCTTGGCAAATTCCTTGTCGATCTCCGCTTTTCCGACCTGGATATTTTCGCCGCGTTTCTCTCTCTTGAACCACTGTCTGATCTTGCTCCTCGCCTCGCCTGTCTTTACGATCTTGAGCCAGTCGCGGCTCGGGCCCTTGGAGGCGGACGAGGTGATGATCTCCACAATATCCCCGGTCTGAGGGATCCGGTCGATGGATGAGATCATCCCGTTGATGGTTGCGCCGACCATCTTGTTGCCGATCTCCGAGTGGATGGCGTAGGCAAAGTCTATGAGCGTCGACCCGAGAGGCAGGGCGATGACGTCGCCCTTCGGTGTGAAGACGAACGTTTCGTCGTGGAAAATGTCTATCTTCAGAGCGTGGAGGAAATCTTCCGAATCCACCACGTCCTCCTCGGCGTCGATGAGTTTTGCGATCCACGAGAGCTTTTCGTCGATCTCCTCACGGCTCTCCGCGCCGGACTTGTATTTCCAGTGGGCGGCGATACCGTATTCAGCCACCTGATGCATCTCCCGCGTCCTGATCTGCACTTCGAAGGGGACTCCGTCCCGTCCGATGACCGTGGTGTGGAGAGACTGATACATATTCGGCTTAGGAGTGGATATATAGTCCTTGAAGCGTCCCGGGATCGAGCGGAACATCTCATGGACGATACCGAGGGCGGTATAGCATTCAAGCTCCGTGTCCACGATGATGCGGATGGCGTAGAAGTCGTATATCTCATCGAAGCTCTTGTTCTGATTGAACATCTTGCGGTATATGGAATACACCGTTTTGACGCGCCCCTCGAGAGTGAAGTGTATGTTGTATTCTTCAAGTTTTTTTGCGATGACCGACCGGGCGTTCTCGATGAAATCTGCGTTCTCGCCGTATTTCTTCTTGATGTCCTCGCTGACTTCTTCGTAACCTATGGGGTCCAGATACTGCAGCGCGAGATTTTCCAGCTCCTGCTTGATCCTCTGCATACCGAGACGGTGAGCCAGCGGCGCATACACGTGCATGGTCTCCAGCGCCGTGGTCCTTCTCTTCTCCTCGGATTTTACGTCCAGAGTCCTCATATTGTGGAGCCTGTCGCAGAGTTTTATGAATATGACTCTGACGTCGCGGGACATGGCGAGAAGCATCTTTCTGATGTTCTCGATGTGGGTCTCCTCTTTGTCGACGATGTTGATATCCCTGATCTTCGTCAGGCCGTCGACCAGAGACGCCACCTCGTCGCCGAAGCGTTCTCTTACGTCGTCGATACTGGTTTTGTCTCCGCAGTCCTCGATGGTATCGTGGAGGAGAGCGGCGCAGATGGAGTCCGTGTCGAGCCCCAGGGACGCCACGATCTCCGCCACGGCGACGGGATGGGATATATAGGGATCCCCGCTGACGCGGAACTGCCCCTCGTGGAGCTCGCGCGCCCGGAGGAACGCCTCCTTGATCTTTCCCACGTCGTAGATCTTCTCGCTTGACTCCATTATGGTGAAAAGCTTGGAGATCATGGAAAGATCGCTGTTTTCACTTTCTATTATCTGATGTTCCGACATATTGACACCTGCCTTGCTGTGGTCAGCCGAGCCGCAGTTCGTTTCTTATCTTTTTGAGTATCCCCGATTTATCGAGGGATGTCTTGTTCTTGACGAAAACGTATCTGAATTCAAAGACCTCGCCGTCACGGTCGGTCTCTTCCACGCCGACGACGTTCAGCTCCCTGAATATCATTATGATCGCCTTCAGCTTGACGTAGGGGATGTTATACCCCCTGGTCATGAGAAGGTGACGGAGAGCGCGGATGCTGAAAACGCGGTGATCCACGCGAAGTTCTTTTTTCAGAACGTTGTAAACGGCGGCGAAATCCTCCCTCTCGGGAAGCGCGTTTCTCCTCTCTTCGTCCGTCAGCTCGGGGGAAATACCCTCTCCGGCGGTCACGGCGTCGTAAATCGCGCGCTCGCGCTCCTCCGCATCGTAACGGACGGAGGTGAGACGCACGTCCCTGACGATCATCTGGAGAGTCCGGACGCCCTGGAACTCGTTCACATCGAGCCCGAACAGCACGTCAACCACGTCTCCGGGGTAAAGGTCGATATCCGCGATGGATTTGCGGAAGCACATGGCAGTGACCGCCATGTTTTCCCGCTTCAGCTGGAGTCTGGTGTGTTTCCCGCCGCCTACTGTGCTTTCGTCAGCGATGAACAGACCGTACATTGCGAAAACGGGGGTGGGGTTCGACGTGCCGAAAGGCTCGAGAAGATAAAGCTCCTCGGCGAGCTCCATTGTAACGTCGTCCGGGGTCAGTTCAAGGTCCGCCTCGATGACAGGCTCCCCGCCGCCCTCGGCGTCCTTCAGCTTTTCTCTGACGAAGTCGTTGATGCGCTTTTTGAAGGCATCGAGATTCTCCCGCTTCACGGTGAGGCCCGCGGCAAGCTCGTGACCGCCGTATTTTTCAAGCAGATCCGAGCATGAGGCGAGCGCCTCCACGAGATTCACGCCCTTGACGCTCCGCCCTGAGCCCTTGCCCCGGTCTCCGCCGCCCTCGAATGAGATGAGGATGGACGAAAGACCGTATTTCTCCGTGATACGGGACGCCACGATCCCGATGATACCGTGATGCCACGTCTCGTCGTCGAGAACTATCACCGGGTCATGTTCAAAATCGTGTTCGGAGGCGATCTTCGCGTATGCCACCTCGATTATCTCGTTTTCTATCTCCTGGCGTTCTTTATTGATGGCGCAGAGGGTCTCCGCGAGCCTCCTCGCCTCGTCGCGGTCGTCCGTCAGAAAAAGCTCAGCCGCAATGGACGCGTCTCTGATGCGCCCGGCGGCGTTGATCCTCGGCGCTATGGTAAAGCCTATGAATCCCGCGGTTATCTTCTTTTTTCCGTTCCTCTTGTTCTCGGAAGTTGAAACTTCGATCAGCTCTTCAATGGCGGGGCGGGTCCCCCGTTCGATGAGAGACAGTCCGTAGCTTATGATCAGCCTGTTTTCGTCGACTACGGGCATAACGTCGGCGATGGTCCCGATGGCGACCAGATCGCAGTACTCCCGGGCGATCCGTCTGACGCACTCCGCCATCGAATCGTCCGGGCAGAGAGAGGATTCCAGCGCGCACAGGAGTTTGAAAACGACCCCTACGCCGGCGAGCTCGCTGAAGGGATATCCGCAGTCGCTCCGTTTCGGATTTACGACCGCGACAGCTCCGGGAAGCGTATCCTGACACTCGTGGTGGTCGGTGACGACCACGTCCATGCCCAGCTCCCCGGCCTTTTTTATCTCGTCCACGGCGGTTATGCCCGTGTCTACGGTAATGATAAGGTCGCATCCCTCCGAGGCGAGCCTTTCGATCGCCCCCATGGATACGCCGTAACCGTCGGTGTCTCTTTTGGGGATGTAGTATCCCGCGTCGCCGCCCTTTGAGTCAAGATAAAGCTTCAGAGCGGACACGGAGGTGACTCCGTCAACGTCGTAGTCGCCGTAGATTATGATCCGCTCTCCTCTGTCGAGAGCGCGGCAGATGCGTTCGACGGCGAGATCCATGTCCTTCATCAGGAACGGATCGTAAAGCTGCTCTTCCCTCTTTCCGAGAAATCTCTCCGCTGCCTCCGGCGTGTCGCATCCTCTGTCAATGAGCAGTCCTGCGGTGGGAAGTGAAAGAGACAGCGCCTGTGCGATCTCATTTGCCTTTTGGCTGTTCTTTAATTCATCGGCGGTCGATCTTATCTGCCATTTTATTCTTTTCTCACGATTCATTACCGCTGTCAACCCCTTCGTCAGATTTGTCCCGGAGAACGTCTCCGGCGTCCCGCCGCACTATCTTTTTGACAGCGACGGAGGGAGTACGCCTTGACGCGATCCTCTCGAGGACGAACAGTACCGCGCCGGAGAGGACGAGTCCCCCCGCGGCAGCGACTGCCCCCCAAAGTTCGGATGAGAAGATCCGTCTGCCGGAAAAGAAGCAGACGCCGCCGATCAGGATCGGCATGATGAAAATGAGGAACGCGTGTCCCAGTACCGTCGTGGAGGACGACTCCACCTCGACGAGGTCGCCGGGGAGGGCGCCGACACTGTTGACGGCTTTCGTCCTCATGGACTTGCCCGAGCCGAAAAGGCCGCTCATGGCACAGGACGCTCCGCATTCCTTGCCGGAGCATCCCTCGCACATGGAGGACCTTTCCGCCTCGATAATTGCCGTCACGCCGTCGGTCTCGATTATCCGCGCAAGCTGTTCCATTCTTCTCACTCTCCGAATAAGTCACCCCGGCGGTCAAGCCGGAGAATATCTGTTTATGATCGCCCTGGCGACGCGCAGTCCGTCCACCGCCGCGCTGACGATACCGCCGGCGTATCCGGCGCCCTCTCCGCAGGGATATACGCCCTTCACGCCGATCGCCTCATAATTCTCTCCCCTGAGGATCCGGACGGGAGCGGACGTCCTCGTCTCAAGCCCCGTCAGCGGCGCCTCAGGCGCGCTAAAGCCATGCAGCTTTCTGTCAAAAGCCCGGATCCCTTTTTCTATCATGTCGCCTACCTTCTCCGGGAGAAGGGATCTGACGTCTCCCGGGGTAACGTTGCCGTCCATGTAAGTCGGCGAAATCTTCCCCGTTCTTTGAGACGGCCGTCCGTTCAGAAAGTCGCCCACGAGCTGAACCGGCGCGCGGAAATCTCCGCCTCCCGCCCGGAAAGCCGCTCTCTCAAGCCGTTTTTGGTACTCTATCGCGCCCGCCGGAGTGGATCCGAAATCCGCGGGAAGCACCGACACCGACACCGCGGCGTTGGCGTTCCTGCCCGCGCGGTCCCTGTTGCTCATTCCGTTGGTCACCACTTCGTCATAATCGCTCGACGACGGCACGACCACGCCGCCGGGGCACATGCAGAACGTGTAAACTCCTCTCTCTCCCTCGCGGAGAGAGAAGGCGTACTCCGCCCTGCCGAGGGACGGATCTCCGGCAAGCTCTCCGAACATGGCGTCGTCGAGCCAGGACTGTTCGTGTTCGATCCGCACTCCCACGGAGAACGGCTTCGGTTCAACGGAAAAGCCTCCTGCCAGCAGTTCCGAATAAGTGTCTCTTGCGCTGTGCCCCACCGCCAGGATCACCGGACCGTCGAGCCTCTCCCCGCCGGCGCGGAACGCGCCGCCGGAAAAGGTCACTTTCGTGTCGTAGATCACACTGCCGCCGGACTCCCTGATATGCGCGTCGATATTCGACACGACTTTCCTCAGGACGTCGGTCCCCACGTGGGGCTTTGCCTTCCATTCCACGTCGTCCGGCGCGCCGAAACGGCGAAGTGCGGACAAAACGAAGGAAGCCAGCGGATCGTTTATCCTGGTGGTCAGTTTCCCGTCTGAAAACGTACCGGCGCCTCCGGCGCCGAACTGTACGTTGGTATTTTTATCAAATCCGCCTCCGGAGAGGAAAAGAGATACTTTCCGGACTCTCTCTTCTAGAGAAGATCCCCTCTCGTAGACCGTGGGGCGGTATCCCGCCTCCGACAGCGCGAGGGCGGCGAACATACCCGCCGGGCCGAACCCGACGATACTGATCCGTCCTGACAGTCTCTCCTTCCCGGGCTCCGCCTCGAACGCGGAGGGGCAGTATGTCCTGAATCCCGCTTCTGCAGCCGCGATTCGTTCCCGTTCCGTCGCGCCGTCAAATTCGGCGCAGAAGGAATAGACGAGCCTCACTTTCCCGCGGCGTCTCGCATCGACGGATTTTTTATGTATCATCATCCGCGACGGAGAACGCCCGAAGACTCGCTTCAGTTCAGCCCCGGCGATCTCCTCCGCAGCGACGTCCGGCGACCCGCCGGCGCCCTGCGGCGTTATCGGGACGGATATGCCTGCGGTGATGATCCTCAGAACGCCGTTCTCCGCCATCATCCGAGCCTGACCTGTACGGTATATTCACCGATCTCGAACACTCCGTCCGATCCGTCGCCGTTTATCACCACGCCGGCTCTGCAGCTCACGGTCCCGGTGCTGTTCTCGCCGTAACCCGTGAGATCCACCTCGAGACTCACGTCCTTGGTGTCCAGCGCCGCGAGCTTTTTCGACGCGCCCCGGAGCGTCACCGTGACCGATTTATCTGTCACGGAATACTTGAGTCCGCTTTTCGCGCCGACCACTTCTATCCTGTCGACTTCAAAATCCTTTGTAACAAGGGTCGTGTCCGTTATCTCCACCGTGACTGAGACGTCGGCAGGTTGAGATATCAGAGTCAGACCGGTCCCAAGCTCGGGGGTGACAGTCTCGGAATACGATCTTCCCCGGATCTTCTTTTCGTCGATGATGACGGGCCTTACCGCCGAGGAAGAGTTAAGATCGTTCTCGTTCCCCTTTACCGTTATCACGGACGGCTCGACGGAGACTTTCACGTTTTTTCCGTCCTCGAAGAACCCGTATCTGAACTGAACGGGGATCTCCATCTCTTTCGTCATGTATATCGGAACGACAACTCCGAGCTCCGCGGGAGAGCATTTGAGGTAGTCAGACGCGATCCTGTTCCCGTCAGCGTCGATCAGGCTCACGGGAAGTCTCGAGGTGAACGTCGCCGTCTTTCCGGACGCGTCCACGTTGACCTGCGCTTTGGAAACGGAGCTGACCGCGTTTTTCGGTCCCACCAGCGTCACGGTGTCGAGCTGTACTCCGTTGTCGTCACGGAATTCGATATTCCCGAGCTCATACGGTTCGGGCAGCAGACCGATGGAAACGTTCGCCGACAGCGGGATCGCCCTGGTCTCGGTCTCGTCCACGTAGACTGTGATCGAAGAGGGCTCCGATTCGACGAGAGTGATCCCGTAAGGAAGGTCCACGGTCACCGGAAGCGCTCGTCTGCCGGATTCCGTCACGTTTTTGAGGTCGACCGCGGCGTGGATATCGTCTACCGTCAGTCTGTTTATCAGGGATTTCTTGCCCGACACGCGTATCTTCACGTGATTTCCGGAGCCGCTGTATACCGAAAGGTTGTACTGAGACGCAAGGACGTCGGCGTTTTCGAGCTCGACCTCCACCGCGTCAAGGGTCTCTTCGTACGTGGGACTCTCGGTGTACATAACGTAGATCCAGAGGATCATCGCGCCGAGCACGCAAAGGATCAGCGTTACCGCCGTGGCGAGCCTGGTCCTTTTTTTCTTCACGCCGGATTTATCCGCATCGCGGAGGATATTTCTGTCCGGACGGCTCATTCCTTCACCCCACCTTTCCCGTCTTTCACGTTCTTTTTGCCGTTTTTCTGTTCGCGGGAGGCGTTCGTTCCGTTCTTCAGACACTTCTCAAGCACCGCGCGAAGGGATGATTTGCCGTAGCCTCTGTGGAGAACTCCGTCGACGGCCATGGAAATGATCCCGGTCTCCTCGGAGACCACGACCACCACGGCGTCGCTGTTCTCGCTCATGCCGATAGCAGCCCTGTGGCGCGTGCCCAGGTCCTGGATGATATCCGCGTTCGTGGACAACGGAAGAAGACATCCTGCGGCGTAAAGCCGGCCTTTGCGGATTATCAGCGCTCCGTCGTGGAGAGGCGCCTTGTCGTAAAAGATATTCCTGATGAGCGAGGAGCTGGGTTCCGCGTCGATGACGGTCCCCGTCAGGACCATGTCGCCGAGCTTTGTTCCCCGCTCGATCACGATGAGCGCGCCGGTCCTGGTCTCGCTGAGATCAGCCGCCGCGTCGGTGACGCTGGTGATAACGACGTCGTTGTCGTCCGTCCTCTTGCCGATGCTCCTGATGCCCTTCAGCGGCTGTCCGCCTACTTTTTCAAGGGCGGAACGAAGCTCGGGCTGAAAGATTATGGCGATGATTATAAGTCCGACCCGGAACACGTTCTGAAGGATGAACTGCATGACGTACATTCCGAAGAAATCGCTTATCGCCTTCAGGATAATCAGAAAGACGATCCCGATAACGAGTCTGCCCGCTCTTCTGTCCTTCAGGAAAATGATGATGAAGTACAGAAGGACCGTCACGCACAGAATGTCGATCACGTCGGGGATCGAAATATTCCGCACGGTCCTCAGGCAGTCCGTAAAGAATTCCCGCATAATATCACCGGTCCTCTCATCAGGTTTTCGGAGGCGTTTCCGCCGTGCGGAGACGCGCTCCCTTTCCGTGGTCGAAAATACAAATACCTTTTCATTTTATTTTAACATATGTTATGGATTTTTTCAATCATTTTGACGCAAAAAGTGTCCTCTCCCTGACTGTTCGGAACAAAACGCCGCCATCCGTTCCCCGGCGGGCGCCATAACATGGCCCGTGGTGCAGATTTTACAATAAAACGGCTGAAAACACTCCATATTTCTCTTTTTATCCCGTTTCATTCTCTTCACTTTTTCCGAAAAGTGTTGTATAATAATTCATATATCGGGAAACAACGCTGCAGGAGGTCGTATGGGCGCGCTAACATTTGAAAACAGAGTCGTCGTCGTATGCGGCCACTACGGATCGGGCAAGACGAATCTTGCGGTGAACCTCGCCGTCCGTGCGGCTGAGAGCGGCGGACGGGTATATCTCGCCGACGTGGATATCGTGAATCCCTATTTCCGCGCCGCGGACGCCGTTTCCATGATGGAGAAAGCGGGCGTCACGCCGCTGATCCCGGAATTCGCCAACAGCAACGTGGACATCCCCGCGCTGCCGCCGAGACTCTCGTCGCTCATTTCGGGCGGCGACGGCAGGATATTCATCGACGTAGGCGGAGACGACGGGGCCGTGGTCCTGGGAAGGTACGCCTCCCTCATCAGGGACGCCGGGTACGACATGATCTGCGTTGTCAACATGTACCGCCCGCTGACGGCGGAGCCCCGCGACGCGATCTCCGTCATGCGTGAGATCGAGGCCTGCTCCGGTCTCAGGTGCACCGGTATCGTGAACAACAGCAACCTGGGGAGGGAGACCACCGCGGAGGACTTCATTGCCTCCTTTGATTTCGCGAGGGAGTGCGGACGGCTTGCGGAGCTGCCGGTGCTCGCCCATTCGTATATGGAAAGGTACGCCGGCGCGATCGACCCGTCCCTTCTTGCGGGCGGCGAGGCGCTGCTCAACATGGAGCAGGCGACGAAAGAATTATTCTGACAAGTAATTTTCCACCGGGCGGCGCCCGGTACGCGAAAGGAATGATATAATGAACAAAGTCACATTCAGAACCGAGCGGTGCAAGGGCTGCGGCCTGTGCGTCGACGTATGCCCGAAGGGGATCATCACGCTCCTTCAGGACAAGCTCAACTCAAAGGGATACCATCCCGCCGCGATAACGGAGCAGGAAAAGTGTATCGCCTGCGCCATGTGCGCCACCATGTGCCCCGACTGCGTTATCAAGGTCGAGCGCGACGCGTAAAGGAGGATCATACAATGGCTCAGAAAGTACTTATGAAGGGTAACGAGGCTATCGCCGAGGCCGCCATCAACGCGGGCTGTCTCTACTACTTCGGCTACCCCATAACGCCTCAGACGGAGATCTCCGAATATCTCGCCAAGAGGATGCCCAAGGTGGGCGGACTCTGCCTGCAGGCGGAGTCCGAGGTCTCCGCCATCAACATGACTCTCGGCGCCGCGGCGGCGGGCTCCCGCGCCATGACGTCGTCGTCATCCCCCGGAATCTCGCTGAAGAGCGAGGGGATCTCCTACATTGCCGGAAGCGACCTGCCCTGCCTCATCGTCAACGTGCAGCGCGGCGGCCCCGGCCTCGGCGGGATCCAGCCCTCCCAGTCCGACTACTATCAGGCGACCCGCGGCGTGGGTCACGGCGACCTGAGGCTCATCGTCCTGGCGCCCTCGTCGGTGCAGGAAATGGCGTCCCTCACCGCGGAGGCGTTCGACCTGGCGGACACCTACCGTATGCCCGCCATGCTTCTCGCCGACGGCGCTCTCGGTCAGATGATGGAGCCCGTGGACTTCTCCCTCTTCGAGAAGCGCGAGGTCCCCGAAAAGGCGTGGGCGGCAAACGGCCACGGCGGCAAGAGAAAGAAGAACATCATCAACTCCCTTTACATAGATCCCCAGGAGCTTGAGGACTCCATCCTGGCGCGTTACAAGAGATACGCCGAGGTGGAGGAAAAGGAAGTCAAGTACGAGGAATTCATGACGGACGACGCCGACATCGTTCTGGTGGCGTTCGGCATCACCGCCCGCATCTGCAAGAGCGCCATCACGGCGGCGCGCGCCGACGGCATCAAGGTCGGTCTGCTCCGCCCCATCACCCTCTGGCCGTATCCGAAGAAGATACTGAACTCCATCGCGGGTCGCGCAAAGGCGCTGCTCACCGTGGAGATGAACATGGGTCAGATGGTGGACGACGTGCGTCTCGCCGCCAACGGACAGTGCCCCGTCCACCTTTACACCCGGACCGGCGGCATGATCCCCTCGGTGGACGAGGTGGAAAACAAGATCCGCGAGATCGCGGCGTCTCTGTGACGAACGCTCAGGAAAGGATGGGACAAAGATATGAAAACAGTATATGACAGACCCCACGCCCTCTCGGACGTACCGCTCCACTACTGCCCCGGCTGCACCCACGGCATAATCCACAAGGTCGTGGCGCAGGTCATCGACGAGCTTGGGATCGAGGACAGGACCGTGGGCATCGCCCCCGTGGGATGCTCCGTCTTCGCGTATAATTACTTTGAGTGCGACATGATAGAGGCGGCTCACGGCCGCGCTCCCGCAGTCGCCACCGGCGTCAAGAGGACCCACCCCGACACCGTGGTATTCACCTATCAGGGCGACGGGGACCTTGCCGCCATCGGCACCGCCGAGACCGTGCACATCGGCACCAGAGGCGAAAACGTGACCATCATTTTCGTCAACAACGCAATCTACGGCATGACCGGCGGTCAGATGGCGCCCACCACCCTGCCGGGTCAGGTGACCACCACCTCCCCCTACGGGCGCGACAGGAAGATCCAGGGCTCGCCCATCAGGATCTGCGAGATGCTCTCCACCCTGGACGGTGTGGCGTTCGCGGCGCGCACCTCGGTTGACACGCCGAAGAACATCAACCACACAAAGCAGCTCATCAAAAAGGCGTTCCAGAATCAGCTCGATAAGAAGGGGCTCTCCATCGTGGAGGTGCTCTCCACCTGCCCCACCAACTGGGGAATGACGCCCCAGGGAGCGCTCAAATGGCTCCGCGAGAACATGATGGAATACTACCCTCTCGGGATCTTCAAGGATTCCGAGGCCATAAGATAAGGAGGGGTTACCATGACGACTACGATGATATTCGCCGGAAGCGGCGGACAGGGCATCCAGTTCTCCGGCAAGCAGACGGCGAAGACCGCCATGCACCAGGGAAAAAACGTGACGTTCCTTCCCTCCTACGGTCCCGAGATGAGAGGCGGCACCTCCAACTGCACCGTTGTGATCTCCGACGAGGAGATCGGCTCCCCCTCCGTGACGAGTCCCGACGTGGCGGTGGTGATGAACCTGCCGTCCTTTGACAAATTCGAACCGAGAGTCAAAGCCGGAGGCCTCGTGATCTGCGACTCCACCCTCATCGACAAAAAATCGGATCGGGAGGACATCGACGCGCTCTACATCCCCGCGTCGGAGCTGGCGAACGAAAACGGACTCACCGGATTCGCAAACGTGATCATCCTCGGCGGGCTGATAAAGAAGACCGGGCTTTTCACCTACGACGAGTTCCTGTCACTCCTGACGGGATCCATCCCGGAGAGCCGTGCCGCGCTGAAGGAAAAGAACGAAAAGGCGCTGAAGATCGGCTACGATCTGGTGTGACGACATTCCTACATACAACACCCGCTTGCGGACCTGCCGCAAGCGGGTGTTTGTTTATGTTTCATTGTCCCGATACGATCACGGCCGCAGCGCCGCGACCGCCTTCTTCAGCCGTTCAAGTCCGTCCCGGACCGTCGATCTCGGGCAGGCGATGTTCATTCTGAGAAAGCCCTCGGGGCTCCCGTATACCGATCCGTCGGACAGATACAGCCCGGCGCTCCTGCGGATATGCTCCCAAAGCTCGCGGGAGGTCATTCCGAGGGACGTGCAGTCAAGCCAGAGGAGGTAAGTCGCGTCTGACGGTACGAGCTTTATCTGAGGCAGCTCCCTTTCGATAATCTCCCGGGCCAGCAGCTTGTTTTCATAAAGATACTGCCTCAGCTCGTCCAGCCACTCTCCGCCCCGCTCAAACGCGGCGACAGCCGCCTGAACGGCAAAGGCGTTCGGCTCCGCCACCTCGTCCGTGTTGAGCGCGCGCCAAACCTTGTGACGGAGTTTTTTGTCCGGCACGACAGCCGCCGCGGTCTGCAGTCCCGCAAGGTTGAACGCCTTTGTGGGCGAGATGCACACCACGCAGTTATCCCGGCACTTTTCGGAAACGGAGGCGAAGGGCACGTATTCCCGTCCCGGATCGGTGACGTCGCAGTGGATCTCGTCGGAGATGACCGTCACGCCGTTGTCGTACGCCAGCTCGCCGATCCCGGCGAGAGTTTTCCTGTCCCATATTTTGCCGATGGGGTTGTGGGGATTGCAGAGCAGCATCATGGTGGTCTGGGGGTCTGACAGCTCTTTTTCGAGCCTGTCAAAATCGACTCGGTACTCCCGTCCGTCGTAGTCCAGCGGGAGCTCGCGCACGTTCCTGCCGTTGTTTCTGATGCAGTTGTAGAAAATATTGTAGACCGGCGTCATTATAAGCACGTTTTCGGCAGGCGTCGTAAGTTTTCGCACGCAGCTGGAAATAATGGGGATGACGCCCGTGCAGAATATGAGATCGTCCCTCTTGTACTCGACGCCGTGTCTGTTTTTCCACCAGTTGACGTAGGCGTCGTACCACTCGTCGGGGACGGTCGAATAGCCGAAAACGCCGTGCTCCGCCCGCCTGACTATAGCTTCGGTGATCTCGGGCGCGGTGCGGAAATCCATATCCGCCACCCACATGGGCAGCTCATCCGCGCCGATGTCCCATTTGTAGGAGTTCGTCCCCGATCTGTCGGTCACTTTATCAAATTCGTATTTCATATCACACCGCCGCGCTCCCGTTTTCGATGATAAATTCGGTCCCTCTCACGTCGACCCGGTCCTCCTCCATGATGAGCTCGCCGATGCCGCCGCACTTTATGACGCCGCCCAGAGGATTCTTGACGCTGTCCACCGTGCCGATGATGTCGGCGTTTACCGTTGAGTATTCAAACGCAAGGGTGGTATTGACGAGTCTGCACCCGATGAGCGTCAGGTTTTCGCAGAAGCAAAGTCCCTGGAGACTCTCGATAACGCAGCCTACAAGGGTCAGATCCTTTGAGTTCCATCCGAGATACTCGCCCGAGATACGGCAGTTTTCGGCGGTGATGTTCTCGGAGTTCCAGAAGGCGTCCTTGCTCATCAGAACTGAATTGCGGATAGTTACGTTTTTCGCTCCGTCGAAGCTGTAGTTTCCTTCGAGGTCAAGACCGTCGACCTCCACATTCTCGCAGTTCATGGCGAAATAATCGCCTTTTGCCGATATATTATCAAGACGGACGTTCTTACACTGCCAAAGCGTCTCGGCGGCGTCCGGAAAATTCACGTTTGTGACGGTCACCCCGTCGCATCTGCGGAAACCCTTGGGGGCGATATATTCGCAGTCGCTCACGGAAATACCGTTCGTGTACCATATCCCCGCGCGCGCCATCTCATAAAACGTGCAGTTCCTGACCGATACGTTCTCACAGTACCAGAGCGGGTACTTCCACTTGAAAACGGAGTCCTCGATCTCAAGGTCTCTGCCGTGCTTCAGGGGCGACTCGCCGTCCTCGAATACGCTGTCCTTTATATATTTATCCCGCACCGTAAAAAGGGCGCGCTCACCCGTGAACGTCCCGGTCAAAAGTTCCTTCATCTGGTCCATTAAAGAGGCTCCTATGTTTTTGTTTAACTAATTATATCACAGTTTCAGGATGATTACAAATCTTATATTGAAGGTATTTGCCCTTTTTTCAGAGCGGCGGGCGCGTTTCTCCCCCCCAGAAGCCGAATACAGACAGTCCGAGGCAAGACGCCGCCTCCGGAGGCAGACGCACGAAAACCGCTTGCCGGCATGCCGCAAGCGGTTTTTTGCGTTATGATTATTTCTTTTTCACATTCGCTTTATTATCCGGAAGTTTTATCTCGTTGTTTGAGATCCAGGATGATTCTCTAAAGAACAATTCACGAGTCCATTCAGGAAAACGTTCAGGGTATCTTCCGACAAAAATCCCCAAAACACAACCAGCCGACACGGCAATTCCGAAGATCAACAACAGTATCGTCGCCAAATGATCCCCTTTCTTCCCCATCCCAATAACTGCTATAACAGCTAAAAAAACTCCGCCAAGAATACCAATCAAGAAAAGGACGAAAAATACCCAGGGATTTTCAATATTCCCTTTCATCGGATCTCTCTTTGATTTGATTACCGGAATATCCTTTTTCCACCGGGAACGGTAGACTTTATTTGCGTATTCCGTAAAATCCTTACCACCGAGTGCAAGCGAATCAATCCTCACACTCCTTCGTCCGAAAAACAGCCTCCCATCACGCCCTGCGGGGGATCTTCCCGTTATTTCCCTGTACTCAAACCTTGTCTTCCTGCCAAGGAAATTGCGGCGATCGAATCCAACGCTGTCATAGGTTATCGTTTCAAACAAATAGGCGCATATCAAAGCGATACCCAAAAGGGCTAAAAACTCAAAAACACACCAAGCGGCAAACGGAACGCCGAGAGCAAAAGGAAACGACACAGGAGCGCAAAAAACGATACTCCCGACAACACCGCTCCAAAAAACGACCGGGTGGAGCGATACGAACCGTTCATTGACCGAGTTTCTTCTTGCTTTGAATGTCAAAAATCCACGGACGATCAAAAAAGCTATCAGAATGTCTTGTATGATCGCAAATACGATCGAAAGGGTCAATCCGGTTTCGTGCGTCACAGTTTTCCCTCCTTTGACCGGCAAAAAAACCGTTTACGTTTTACTTCCCCTGCTTGACGTTGATATGTGACAGCCTCTCGTACTCATCGAAGTCGATGGCGCGGAGGATGTTGTCAAGCTCGTCGTCGCCCATGACGGTGGTCCGTCCGTCGGCGTACTCCCTGTCGACCTCCTCCTTTATCTTCGCAACCAGAGGCGATCGCTTGTCCACGGCGTCCGCTCCGCTGAGTGAGAAATAGCCGTTGATCCAATGGGCGATGCCCGCGGCGCCGCTGGACTGCCCCACCGCCACCAGCGGAGGACGGTTCAGGATCTTGCCCGTGTTGAAGATGTTGTAGATCTCCTCGTCCTTCAGCATGCCGTCGGCGTGGATG
>CACXCL010000112.1 GCA_902766115.1 uncultured Ruminococcus sp. | reverse complement strand
TCAGAGCCGCGGCGTGACCGAGCCGCAGCGAGACAGGTGGGTCCGCAGGACCCGGATGAGGGGACACGAATGGTGATACGAATGATCCTTTTTGATACATTGTTCGCCGTTTGCGTTTTTTTGTTGACATTACGGGGAGACGATGTTATTATTAAGGTGAAATCGAGTTTCTGCGAAGGAGACTGAGAAAATGAAGAAAATACTGTCCATGATTCTTGCCTTTATGATGGTTTTCGGCGCCGTCATCGCCGCTTATGCCGACGGGTCCCCGTTTTCCGACGTGAAAGAGACCCGCTGGAGCTACGGCGCGATAAACTACGCCGTGGAAAAGGGCTACATGAACGGTATCGGCGACGGAAAATTCGACCCCGCCGGGTCCATGACACGCGGAATGGTCGTGACGGTGCTCTATCGCCGCGAAGGATCTCCTGAGGTGACGTTCCGGAACGATTTTTCCGACGTTAAAGCCGGTAAATACTACTCCGATGCCGTTATCTGGGCAAAGGACGAGGGCGTGGTCAACGGCGTCACCGAAACCACCTTCGAGCCGAACGGCAAGATCACCCGTGAGCAGCTTGCGACCATGCTGTCGCGTTTCTCGGAGAGATGTCTCGTCTCCGTGCCGGAGAGAGCCGATCTCTCAGGTTATCCGGATAATGACAAGATACACAGCTACGCGAAGGACGCCATGTCATGGGCTAACGAGGCGAACCTCATCAAGGGAATGGACGACGGCACGCTGTCGCCCCGCGGCGAGGCGACGAGAGAGCAGTTCGCGACGATCCTCAAGAGATTTGACGAGACGTTCCGGCTGTCGTTCGAGAGCCCGGTCCTGCGCTCACACTACACGGAAAAAGAATATCCGCTCGTGGAAGACGCTGATATTTACGTCTCCGTAACTGGAGACGACTCCGCCGCCGGGACAAAAGACGCTCCTGTCCGCACCTTTGCCCGTGCCGTTGAAATGGTCAGAACTCTGAAGGGGACGAAGAACGGCTCTGTTGTGGTTGCGTTCTTCGCGGGCTGTTACGACGGAGCCGAGTTCACCATGACCGCGCAGGACTCCGGGACAAAAGACGCTCCGGTCGTATACTGCGCCTACGGCGACGGCGAAGTCATTCTCTCCGGCGGGGCTGTCATTCCCCGGGACTCGTTCGTCGATCTGACGGACGAAGACAAGACCGCCATGAATTTTGCGCAAAGAGCGGTAGATAAAATCAAGAAAGCCGATATGACCGGGGTCATCTCAGATTTTGACGTGGAAAATGACGTCCTGTTCAGCGAAGACGGCGTTATGGCGGTGGCACGGTTCCCGAACAAATACTCGGACGGGTCCGACTGCCTAATGCACGGGGGACTGACAACGGACGACGATCACATAAGGATCGACTCCGATGTTTTCAAAAGAAGGATCAAAAAATACCACACGACGGACGGAATGTATCTGTACGGATATCTGACGACGGGCTGGTACAAGGACCTGCTCCTGACCGACGGATACACGATAGACGGGGAGTCCGGCGGATTTGATTTCCTGATCCCTCATCCGGAAAGCGCGATTTTCGGATATCTGCGCCGCGAGCCCGAGTTTGCGTCCGAGGCGTATAACAGTATATCAGTCGTCAACGTCTCCGAAGAGCTTGACGCAAAAGGTGAATTCTTTTTTGACAGGAATACCTCTACCCTATACGTTTACGATCCCTCGGAATCTTACGGACTGGCCCAGGTGAACCGGTGCGTCTCAATGGACCGCACCGACTGGATAACGTTCCGCGGGCTGACCTTTTCGCTGTTCCGGGAATCTATGATCAGCGGCAACTATTGTCACGGGATAACCGTCGATCGCTGTAAGATCACGAAATGCGCGGGAGAATGCGCCGTCGATCTTAAGGGGTGCGAACCCGGGAGAGATTTCGACGTCACCGTCTCCGATTCCGAGTTCAGCGTGTTCGCCTGCAGAGCCTTCAGAGCCGAGGGCTGCAATACCGGAGCCGACTCCTTCAACGGACGCGGAAACGTCGAGGTCCGCAACAATCTTTTCACCCACGTCAATCTGGTCGATGAAGGCGGACCGGACGGCGCCGCGGTCACTGTGACGCGGGTCAACGCCGCCCACGTCCATCACAACGAGTTTTATCACGCCGCCCGCGGGGCCGTTTCATACTGCAAAAGCAAAAACCTCCTCGCGGAGTACAACTCCTTTGACAACTGTATGTGCAATTCCGCCGACGGCGGCGTATTCTACGCCAACGAATCCCAGGAAGACTGGAACAACGTCATCCGGCATAACGTCTTTTATCCCAGCCCCGGGTACGCGGCATATATCGACGACAACGAACCGGGAACGGTGATGTATGGAAATCTCTTCTTCTATATCACCGGAGCGGTCGTTCACGAGGGACGGAGCAACGTTTTTAACGACAACGTCCTGATCGGCGACGGTATCTCCGTCACTTCCGGGATCCGTGAATACGTCGAGGAAGCGAAGGCGGCCGGAAACCTTGACGCCGTATCCTCGCATTACTATTACCGGGATTGGAAAAGATTTTTCGATACTCTGGAAGAAAACCCGGAAATGAAGGCGGGATTTGAGAAGTACTACCCCGACGTGCTCAAACTATCCCTCGACCTTGCCGACGTCGATTCTCCGTATTTTGTCCTCAATCCGTGCAATGAGATACACGGGAATTACTTCTTCGAGCAAGAAGGTAAGCAGCACACCGAAGAGACGATCACTTACTCAGGCTCCGTCAAGTGGTGCGATATCAAGGACAACCGTTTCTTTACGCTAAAAGAGAACCCGATCTTTGTCAACCCGACGAAGGGCGACTACCGCATCCGCGAGGGAGTCGATTTTCCGGATATAGAATTTGAGAAGATAGGAAGATATTGAGAAAAAGCCCGCGGCGGCGGGCTTTTTCGCAGAGAAGAGAGAAAAGAGAAGAGAATCGGTAAAAAAAACGCAAACGGCGCCGTTTGCGTTTTTTTGTTGACATTATGCGTAGACGATGTTATTATTAAGGTGAAATCGAGTTACTGCGAAGGAGACTGAGAAAATGAAGAGATTTTTGTCCATGATCCTTGCCTTTATGATGGTTTTCGGCGCCGTCATTGCCGCTTATGCCGACGGGTCCCCTTTTTCCGACGTGAAAGAGTCCCGCTGGAGCTTTGAGGCGATAAAATACGCCGTGGAGCAGGGCTACATGAACGGCGTTGGCGACGGAAATTTCGATCCCGCCGGGTCCATGACCCGGGGAATGGTCGTGACGGTGCTGTATCGCCGCGAAGGGTCGCCGGAGGTGACGTTCAGAAACGATTTTTCGGACGTGAAAGCCGGAAAATACTACTCCGACGCGGTGATATGGGCAAAGGATGAGGGAGTGGTCAACGGCGTTACCGAAACGACGTTTGAACCAAACGGCAAGATCACCCGTGAGCAGCTTGCGACCATGCTTTCGCGTTTCTCGGAGAGATGTCTCGTCTCCGTGCCGGAGAGAGCCGATCTTTCGGGCTATCCGGACGCCGACAAGATCCACAATTACGCCAAGGACGCGCTGGCGTGGGCAAACGAAGCCAACCTCATCAAGGGAATGGACGACGGCACGCTGTCGCCCCGTGGGAACGCCACGCGTGAGCAGTTCGCCACGATCCTCAAGAGGTTCGACGATACCTTCAACCTCGTCTACAACACGCCCGTCCCGAGAAGTCACTACACCGAACCGGAATATCCGCTTGTTGAGAACGCCGACGTTTACGTGGCAACCGACGGCAGCGATGAGAACGACGGATCCTTCGATCATCCGGTCGCCACCTTTGACCGCGCCGTCGAAAAAGT
>CACXCL010000111.1 GCA_902766115.1 uncultured Ruminococcus sp. | reverse complement strand
TTCACGTCGAGATAATCGTTCGTCTTTACCCAGGGGCGGAACAGCACCTTGATGGCTGAGTCCCCGTGCCCTGACACAAGTATATCGTACTTCGGCTCCTTCAGGATCCTTTCCTCTTTTTCCGCCACGCCTATAAGCACGGCGCGAACTCGGTCGAGATCGGCGCGGTATGACACGGAAAACTCAAGGTCGATACGGCGGGTATCGTTGTAGGTCATGTTCGACACCGTCGTGTTCGACAGCAGGGCGTTCGGTATGCTGATGTCCCGGTTGTCCAGGGTGGTGAGCCTGGTATAGAAAATGCCGATGACCCTCACGGTGCCTTGAAAGCCTCCCGCGGATATGTAGTCTCCGGTGCGGAAGGGCTTGAAGATCATGATCATGAAGCCGCCGACCAGATTCGACAGCCCGCCCTGGAGGGCGAGACCCACGGTGAGACCGAGGGAGCCGAGGACAGCCAGGATCGACGCCGACGGGATCCCCAGTATCTGCACCGCCACCACTATGATGATGACGTCCAGCACGATCCGCACCGCGCTTACGACCCAGTACCTGAGCGACGGCTCCATTTTCGACGCCGCTCTCAGCTTTTTCAGCTTTTTCGTCAGAAAATGGACCGCCAGGAATCCGACCACCAGCAGGAGCAAGGCGCAGACGAACCGCACCGCGAACCCGGCGAGATAATCGTTCAGTATCTTGTCGAAGAATTCTTTCATATATTCCGAAACCTCCGTGCCTTTTCTTTATTTCGTCGTTTTCAGCGAGTTTATCCTGTCGCGCAGATAAGCCGCCTCCTCGAAGCGGAGCTCCTTCGCCGCCTTCTTCATCTCCGATTCCAGGCGGGCAATAAGATCCTCGCGCTCTTCCTTTGACGGAGCGTTCCGGCGGCTGTCCTTCTTTTTCTTTTTCCCGCCGCCCTTTTCCGCAGGGGAGATGGAGATGAGCCCCCGGATCTCCTTTTTCACCGATTCCGGCGTGATATTGTTCAACTTGTTGTATTCCGACTGCTTTTTGCGTCTTCTCGCCGTCTCGTCTATGGCGGCTTTCATGGAACCGGTCACCGTGTCGGCGTACATTATGACCTTGCCGTTCACGTTTCTCGCCGCGCGGCCGATCATCTGGATCAGCGAGGTCTCGCTTCTGAGGAAACCCTCCTTGTCCGCGTCGAGTATGGCGACAAGCGTCACCTCGGGCAGGTCGATACCCTCGCGCAGCAGGTTTATTCCCACGATGACGTCGTACACGCCGAGGCGAAGGTCGCGCAGCAGCTCCACCCGCTCCATGGTCTCCACGTTGTGGTGGATGTATTTGACGTTCACTCCGTGAGTGCCGAGATAGTCCGACAGATCCTCCGCCATCTTTTTGGTGAGAGTCGTCACGATGACCCGCTCGCCCCGGGCGGTGCGCTCGTTTATCTCGCCGATGAGATCGTCTATCTGGGTTTCGACCGGGCGGACCTCGATCTCGGGATCAAGCAGCCCCGTCGGCCTTATTATCTGCTCCACCACCTGATCGGCGCGGCTCAGCTCGTACTCCGCCGGAGTGGCGGAAACGCAGACGAGCTGACCGATCTTCGACTCGAACTCGTCGAAGAAAAGGGGTCTGTTGTCGTAAGCGGAGGGAAGACGGAACCCGAACTCCACGAGATTTTTCTTTCTCGCCCGGTCGCCGCCGCTCATACCCCTGACCTGGGGGATCGTGGCGTGGCTTTCGTCGATGAAGAGGACGAAATCGTCGGGGAAATAGTCGAGCAAAGTATAGGGAGTCGATCCCGGCGCCCGTCCCGCGAACACCCGGGAGTAGTTCTCGATACCGGAGCAGTATCCGATCTCCCGTATCATTTCCATGTCGTATCTCGTTCTCTCCTCCAGCCTCTGCGCTTCCAGGAGTTTGTTCTGCGAGCGGAAATACTCCACCCGCTCCTCCAGCTCCTCCTCTATGCGGCGCAGCGCCGCCTCTTTCGAGTCATGGTCGATGACGTAGTGGGTGGCGGGGTAGATCGGAACGTAATTCAGATCCTGCAGGACCGCGCCGGTCAGCGGGTGGATCGCAGAGATCCTGTCGATCTCGTCGCCGAAGAACTCGATCCTCAGCGCCCGCTCAGTATATCCGGCGGGATACACCTCAAGCACGTCGCCGCGCATACGGAAATTGTCGCGGACGAAGTTCATGTCGTTCCGCTCGTACTTTACGTCGATGAGCCGCATGGCGAGCTCGTCCCGGGACATCTCCATGCCCACCCGGAGACCGATCACCTGACGGCGGTACTCCTCCGGGGGACCGAGGGAGTAGATGCACGATACGCTGGAAACGATTATCACGTCCCGCCTCTCGAAAAGCGCGGACGTGGCGCTGTGGCGGAGCTTGTCGATCTCGTCGTTGATCAGCGCGTCTTTTTCGATATAGATATCCTTGCCGGGGATGTACGCCTCGGGCTGGTAGTAGTCGTAGTAAGAGACAAAATACTCTACCGCGTTGTTCGGGAAAAATTCCCGGAATTCGGTGCAGAGCTGCGCCGCCAGGGTCTTGTTGTGCGCCAGCACCAGGGTCGGTCTGTTCACCCGCGCGATCACGTTGGCCATGGTGAATGTCTTGCCTGATCCGGTGACTCCGAGGAGCACCTGCTCCTTCAGACCCGCCTCGAGTCCCCGTGAGAGCTTTTCTATCGCTTCCGGCTGGTCGCCCGTGGGAACGTACGGAGCGACGAGTTCAAATTTGTCCAATTTGGGCGCCTCCTTCCGGATAATTGGTTTTCACTGATATAGTATACCAAATATGAACGGTGATGGCAATACGCCGGGCAAAAATAGACGGATGCAAAATATTCTTCCCGGCAGGGAGACCCAAAACGAAAAACGCGCCGTGTTATGCAGTCGCATAACACGGCGCCGGTCTTTTGTCACACCCCGCAGGTCCCCACGGTTCTGGGGAAGGGGAGTACGTCGCGGATATTGGACACGCCGGTAAGATACATGATGCATCTCTCGAATCCGAGTCCGAATCCCGCGTGTCTCGCGGAACCGTATTTTCTCAGGTCGAGGTAAAAGTCGTAGGACTCGCGGCCCAGCCCCAGCTCGTCCATCCGGGCGGTGAGCTTTCCGAGGTCGTCCTCACGCTGGGAACCGCCTATGATCTCGCCGATACCCGGGACCAGACAATCCATGGCGGCGACGGTCTTTCCGTCGTCGTTGAGCTTCATGTAGAACGCCTTGATATCCTTCGGATAGTCGGTGACGAACACGGGGCGGCGGAACACCTGCTCCGTGAGGAATCTCTCATGCTCCGTCTGCAGGTCGCAGCCCCAGGACACCTTGTACTCGAACTTGTCGTTGTTCTCCTCCAGGATCTTCACCGCGTCGGTATAGGTGATCCTGCCGAAATCGGAGCTTGCTACGTGGGTCAGCCTGTCCTTCAGACCCTTGTCGACGAACTGGTTGAGGAATTCGATCTCCTCCGGCGCATTTTCCATCACGTAGTTTATGATGAATTTTATCATATCCTCGGCGAGGACCATATCGTCCTCAAGATCCGCGAAGGCGATCTCCGGCTCGATCATCCAGAACTCAGCCGCGTGCTTGGTCGTGTTGGAGTTTTCCGCACGGAACGTGGGACCGAAGGTGTAAATGTTGCGGAACGCCATGGCGAAGGTCTCGCCGTTGAGCTGACCGGAGACGGTGAGATTCGTGGGCATACCGAAGAAATCCTTGCCGTAGTCCACCTTGCCGTCCTCACCGAGAGGCAGGTCGTCAGGATCGAGGGTAGTCACCCGGAACATCTCTCCCGCGCCCTCGCAGTCGGAGCCGGTGATGATGGGCGTATGGACGTATACGAAGCCCCGCTCCTGGAAGAACTTGTGGATGGCGTACGCCGCCACGGACCTGACGCGGAAAACCGCCTGGAACAGGTTGGTGCGCGGTCTCAAATGGGTTATCGTTCTCAGAAATTCCGGGGAGTGGCGCTTTTTCTGCAGTGGATAGTCCGGCGTGGACGCCCCTTCTACCGCGACGCTGTCCGCGTGGATCTCGAAGGGCTGCTGCGCCTCCGGGGTGACGACGACCCTTCCGCTGACGATCACGGCGGAGCCGACGTTCAGCTTCGATATCTCGGCAAAGTTCGGCAGTTTATCGTCGTAGACGATCTGCACGGGTTTGAAGTACGTGCCGTCCGAGAGCATGATGAACCCGAAGGTCTTGCTGTCGCGGATGGATCTGATCCACCCTCCTACGGTGACTTCGGCGGCGGATTCATATCCGCCCCTGTATAATTTTCTTATTTCTGTGAGTTTCATTTTCCGGATCCTTTCGATTATTTGTCCGCTTCCGCGCCGACAAGTGAAGACACGTCGAGGATGGAGCCGCTTCCCACCACAGCGGGGAGCTTTCCGTCCCATTTCTGTATTTTTTCGTACTCCACGACCTCGGGGGTAAGACTCTCCGCCAGGAGCTTGTTCGCGTCCGCCTGTGCCTCGGCTCTCTTCCTGATGGCCTCCGCGTCGGCGTTGGCGATGACGATGACCTGCTCCTGCTCGGTCTTTGTCTTGATGAGATTCTGCTCAGCCACCTGTTTTGCCTCGATGGCGGCGTTGAACTCCTGAGAGAAGTCGAAGTTCACGATATTGAACTTCTCGATGCTGATACCGTACTCGGCGACCTTTTCCACCAGGGCGTCCTTCACTTCTTCGCCCACCTGGGCGCGCATGGTGATGAGCTGCTCGGCGGTGTACTTCGCCGTGACGGACTTCATGCTTTCCTGAACGGCGGGAAGAAGGATCACGGACTCGTAGTCCTGCCCGATATTTTTATATATGCTGGCGCTGAAGTCGCTGAGAGCGCGGTAGTTGACCGCGATGGTGCTGCTGACGCTTTGCAGGTCCTTGGAGACGGCGGGGGCTTCCACTTCCTGCTTCTGTATCTTGTTGCTGACGATGACCGTGCTCTGCGCGAAGGGGATCTTGAAGTTAAGACCCTCTTTCAAGACGTGGTTGCCCACCTTCCCGAAGGTCAGCACAACGCCGCTGCATCCCGCGGGGACTATGGTCACCGACGAGAAAAGGAGGATCGCCGCAAGAATGGCGATCACTACCGGGATCACTATCTTTTTGCTTGCTTTCATGACTCTGCTCGCTCTCTTTCAATAGTATTGCCAATATATTATCATATCGCGGCTGCGTTTTCAAGACTCGGCGGACAAAAATGCGTTTTTTTGACGAAAAAACCGGCGGGACCGGCTTCTTTCGCACGGGGAAAAATGCACAAAACTGCGCGACGTGAATTGTGCAAATCTCCGAAAACGGAGAACGCGATCAATATTGCCGAAATCTCACTTGAAAAAAACGGCGAAATACTTTATCATTATTATGTGAACAAAACGTCCGCGCGACGGGCGTATATCATTTTTTGACACGGAGGATTCAAAATGGCAGACAAAATCAGAATAGGTATCATCGGATGCGGCGGTATCGCCAACGGAAAGCACATGCCCGCGCTGAAACAGCTCGAGGACGTGGAGATGGTCGCATTCTGCGACCTCATTATCGAGAGAGCGGAAGCGGCGAAGAGAGATTACGGCACACCCGATTCGAAAACGTACGTAGATTACAAGGAACTGCTTGAAGACAAGACCATCGACGTGGTCCACGTCTGCACTCCCAACAGAGCCCACAGCTTTATCACCGTTGACGCTCTGGACGCCGGCAAGGACGTCATGTGCGAGAAGCCCATGGCGATAAATTCCGCCGAAGCGAAGAAAATGCTGGACGCCGCCAAGAGAAATAACAGACTGCTCACCATCGGCTATCAGAACCGTCAGACCCCCGGCGCGCTCTATCTGAAGCAGGAGGCATTGAACGGCACCTTCGGCGACATCTACTACGCAAAGGCGCTGGCGCTCCGCCGCAGAGCGGTCCCCACCTGGGGCGTGTTCCTGAACGAGTACGAACAGGGCGGCGGTCCGCTGATCGACATCGCCACCCACGCCCTCGACCTGACCCTGTGGATGATGGACAACTACAGCCCGAAGTGCTGCCTCGGCACCACATATCACGCGCTGAACAACCAGACCAACACCGCCAACTCCTGGGGCGACTGGGATCCCGAGAAATTCACCGTTGAAGACTGCGGCTTCGGGTTCGTCGTCATGGAGAACGGCGCCACCGTGTCCGTCGAGTCCTCCTGGGCGCTCAATATGCTGGACACCCGCGAGGCGACCACGATCATCTGCGGAACGAAGGCGGGCGGCGACCTGATCAACGGCGTCCGCATCAACGGCGTCCGCAACGGAAGACGATACGAGCTGTACCCGAACCTCGAGTCGGGCGGTGTCGCTTACTACGACGGCACCACGTCCACGAGCCCCGACGTCCTCGACATGAGACAGTGGATCAACGCGGTGAAATCCCGCGGCACC
>CACXCL010000110.1 GCA_902766115.1 uncultured Ruminococcus sp. | reverse complement strand
GTGAAGGGCGTCGCAGAGGGGTGCGTTCAGTCGGGAGCCGCGCTCATCGGCGGCGAGACCGCGGAAATGCCGGGTTTTTACCCGGAAAACGAGTACGATCTGGCGGGCTTTTCCGTCGGCGTGGTGGACAAGTCCCGGGTAATCGACAAAAACTCCGTCAGGGCGGGCGACGTGATCATAGCCCTGCCGTCAAGCGGGGTCCACTCCAACGGATTTTCCCTGGTGAGACGGGTATTCGACATTGAGAACAGTCCCGACGTCAAAAAGGAGGTCCCGGAGCTGGGTGCAAGCCTGCTCGACGCGCTCCTGACCCCCACAAGGATCTACGTCAGACCCATGCTGGCGCTTTTTGACAAAATCAGCGTTCACGGCGTGTCCCACATCACGGGCGGCGGCTTTTACGAGAACATCCCGCGCTCCATCCCGGACGGGCTCGGGGCAGTGATAAAGAAGAACGACGTCCGCGTGCTTCCGATATTCGATCTTATCGGGAAGACCGGAGGGATCGACGAGCGCGATATGTTCAACACCTTCAACATGGGCATCGGCATGACCGTCACGGTGGCGGCGGAGGACAGCGATTGGGCTCTCCGCATCCTGAGGGAGAACGGCGAGGACGCCTACTTCCTCGGCGAGATCGCGGAGACGGGAGAAAAGGTGAAGATATGCTGAGGGAAAAAAAGGCGCGGATCGCGGTGATGGTATCGGGCGGCGGGACCAACCTGCAGGCTCTCATCGACGCGGAGCGGTCCGGCAAAATAAAGAGCGGCGAGATAATGCTCGTCATCTCCTCGAATCCCGGCGCCTACGCTCTCGAGAGGGCGAAGAAGGCGGGCATAGATTCCGCTGTCGTCTCGAAAAAGGAGTACGGCAAAGATACCGAGAAAAAGATCGTATCTCTCCTTGACGGGTACAGTATCGACCTGATCGTTCTCGCCGGGTATCTGTCGATACTGAGCGGGGATTTCACGCGGCGCTATCCCGAGCGGATCATCAACGTCCATCCGTCCCTGATCCCGTCCTTCTGCGGCGAGGGATACTACGGACTGCGCGTCCATGAGGAGGCGCTGAGGCGTGGCGTGAAGGTCACGGGAGCCACCGTCCACTTTGTCAACGAGGTGCCGGACGGAGGGAAGATCATCGCACAGAAGGCGGTGAAAATACGAAAAGGCGACACTCCGGAAGCCCTTCAAAAGAGGGTCATGCGGGTCGCAGAATGGAAGATACTTCCCGAGGCGGTGGAGGCCGTCTCGGCGGAAATAATGAGAGAAAAAGGGGGAAAATAAGATGGATGTTTACGGCGTTACCGGGATCGGGGACCTGATACGGGGAAATCATTACGTGGGACGCGGCATTATCGCGGGACTGACTCCCGACGGCAAAAAGACCGCGACGGCGTATTTCATAATGGGCAGAAGCGAGAACAGCAGGAACAGAGTCTTCATCGAGGAGGGCGACGACTTGAGAACGGCGCCTTACGACCCCGCGAAGGTGAAGGACCCGTCGCTGATCATCTACTACCCCGTGAGGACCGCGGGGGGTAAGCTCATCGTCACCAACGGCGACCAGACGGACACTATCCGCGACGGCCTCGCGGCGGGGAAGACCTTCTCCGCGGCGCTCTCGACCCGGGAGTTTGAGCCGGACGCGCCGAATTTTACCCCCCGCATCAGCGCGCTGATCGACCTTAGCGGGACCTCCTATGAAATGAGCATCTTAAAGAGTGCGGACGCGGAGGGGACCGCCTGCAACAGGTTCACCTTCGACTACGCCCCGCTGCCGGGTCTCGGCCACTTCATCCACACCTACGTGACGGACGGCAATCCCATCCCCACGTTTCAGGGCGACCCGGAGCGGGTGGCTGTCCCGCAGGATATAGACGAATTCACAAAGGACATCTGGGAGAATCTCGATGAGGCGAACAGGATTTCCCTTTACGTGAGATACACCGATATCGCCACCGGCGAGTACGAAAAACGGCTTATAAACAAATACGTGAAAGAATGAGGTGCGGAAAATGAAAGAATTCGAACTGAAATACGGCATGAATCCCAATCAGAAGCCCGCGAGCATCTACATGGCTGACGGGAGCGACCTTCCCATCGAGATACTCTGCGGCAGGCCGGGATACATAAACTTCCTCGACGCGCTGAACGCGTGGCAGCTGGTCTCCGAGCTGAAGGCGGCCACTGGGATGGTGGCGGCGACCTCGTTCAAACACGTGAGCCCCACCTCTGCCTCCGTCGGAAATCCTCTTGACGAAAAACTGAAGAAGGCGTGCTTCGTGGACGACGTTCCGGATCTTGACTCCTCTCCTCTTGCCTGCGCCTACGCCAGAGCCCGCGGAACGGACAGAATGTGCTCCTTCGGCGACTTCATCGCCCTGTCCGACGTCTGCGACAAGGTGACGGCGACCCTCATCAAACGGGAGGTATCCGACGGCGTCATCGCCCCCGGATACACCGACGAGGCGCTGGAGATCCTTAAGGCCAAGAGAAAAGGGAACTACAACATCATAAAGATCGACCCCTCATACGTGCCCGCTCCCGCGGAGCACAAGCAGGTGTTCGGCATCACCTTCGAACAGGGGAGGAACAACTTTAAGATCGACGCGGACCTTCTGAACAACATCGTCACGAAGAACCGCAACCTCACCGATGAGGCGAAGCGCGACCTTATCGTGGCGCTTATCACCCTGAAATATACCCAGTCCAACTCCGTCTGCTACGCCGTGGACGGTCAGGCCATCGGCGTGGGCGCGGGACAGCAGTCGCGCATCCACTGCACGCGGCTCGCCGGAACGAAAGCAGACACCTGGCAGCTCCGCCGTCACGAAAAGGTGCTGTCCCTGCCGTTCCTGCCCGATCTTGCCAGAGCGGAGCGCGACAACGTCATCGACGGCTACATCAACAAGAACGAGCTTGACGTCTGCGCCGACGGCGTGTGGCAGAAGTTCTTCACCAGAAGGCCGGAGCCCCTGACGCAGGAAGAGATGAGAGCGTACCTCGACACCCTCACCGGTGTGTCCCTGGCGTCCGACGCGTTCTTCCCCTTCGACGACAACATCGAGAGAGCGAAGAAGAGCGGCGTGTCCTACATCGCGGAGCCCGGCGGCTCCATCCGCGACGACGCGGTCGTCGAGTGCTGCGACAAATACGGCATCGTCATGGCGTTCACCGGAATGAGACTGTTCCACCACTGAGAAAACGGAGGATAATAAATGTTTTTTGATAAACTGTCGCAATTTGACCCGGAGGTAGCTGCGGCGTGCGACGCCGAGCTCAGAAGGCAGAAGAGGAATATAGAACTTATCGCGTCGGAGAATATCGTCTCCGAGGCGGTCCTGCTGGCGGCGGGCACCCCCCTCACGAACAAATACGCCGAGGGCTTCCCCGGCAAGAGATACTACGGCGGATGCGAGTGCGTGGACGTGGTGGAGAACATCGCCCGGGAGCGCGCCAAAAAGCTCTTCGGCGCGGAGCACGCCAACGT
>CACXCL010000109.1 GCA_902766115.1 uncultured Ruminococcus sp. | reverse complement strand
GCATCTCGCGTAAGCGAGATATTTCGCTTGTTTTTTCGTGAGTTCAAATCCATCTATCAAAAACGGATATCTATCTTTTTCGTACTCACTTGGGGAAACGAATGGGGGCAGGGGGAGATTTGTTAGTAAAATCGGCTATTGTTGTATTACAAAACCGATAGTCTCATGATCCCCAAAACCCAGATGCACTCTTTCTCGTCACAGAAGAAAAAGCCTGAACTGAGAGAGAAGTCGGAGGTGGCAGCCCGCCGCCCCCGGCGGCAGGGCAAGCCTTGCCGGAACGGGAAAAGGGGGAGCCCCTGCTCAAAGGAGCTCCCCCGTGAACATTATTCTCTTTTCGACCTTTATTTCTTCTTCTCGGGCGCGATGACCTTGTATATCAGCGCCGCGATGACGCCGCCAACCAGCGGAGCGAGTATGAAGACCCAAACGTTCTTCAGCGCGTCGCCGCCTGCGAACAGCGCGGGACCGAAGCTGCGCGCCGGGTTCACCGAGGTGCCGGTGAAGTGGATGCCGATGATGTGGACCAGAGTCAGCGTCAGACCGATGACGAGGCCCGCCACCGCGCCGTTCTCCTTCTTGGACGTGACGCCCAGGATCGCGAGAACGAACACGCAGGTCAGGATGATCTCAATAACGATGGAAAGAGCGATGGAAGCGCCGGCATTTGCATTGTCGACAAGAGCGTTGGAGCCGAGACCGCCCGCCGCGCCGTTCGGAACGAACGGAATCAGAGCCGCAGCGCCGGCGATGGCGCCCGCGAACTGCGCTACGATGTAGCCGATGAAGTCGACAACGCTCATCTTGCCGCTGACAAGCATCGCGATGGAGACCGCGGGGTTGATGTGGCAGCCGGAAACGTTGCCGATGGAATACGCCATGGCGACGATAACCAGACCGAACGCCAGCGCCGTCATAAGATACGCCGCGTCCACCTTACCTCTGTCACATCCCAGCACAGCCGCTGTCCCGCAGGCGAAAAACACGAGCACAAACGTGCCGATGAATTCCGCGAGGTACTTTCTGAACGATTTCACTGATGATTTCCTCCTTTAAATCTTTCACGGAGCGGGTCATACCCGCGCCGCCGTTATTTGCGTCCTCGCATAGGGAGGGCGTCTTCTACGTGGTCAATTTTAACATATCCCGCGCGGTTTTTCAAGGGAATTTGTGAAAAATAACGCCTCGGGAGAAAAAAAGAGGAAGTCCGTCTCCCTCTGCTTGACAAAACAAACCGGAAAAAGTACAATTATTATATAGCTGAAACAGAAAAACGCGGCGGGATGCGCCGCGCGGGAGGAGATAAATTGACGAAACAGAAATTCACGATCACCGGCATGAGCTGCGCCGCATGCTCAGCGGCGGTGGAGCGTGCCGCACGCTCCGTGGACGGCGTGACGGATGCGGCGGTGGCGCTTCTCGCCGGAACCATGGTGGCGGAATACGACGAAAAAGTCGCGTCGCCGGAGGCGATCTGCGCCGCAGTCAGCCGCGCCGGATATTCCGCGACGCTGGGCTCCGTGCGGCAGACCTCCGACGACGGCGAGTTCAAAAAACGGGTGCGCAGGCTCATAATCTCCGCCGCCCTGTGCCTTGTCCTGATGTATATCACCATGGGACACATGATAGGGCTACCTCTGCCCTCCTTTATGGATCCCCACAGAGGCGGATGGGCTCCGGCGGTGAACGCCGCGGTCCAGCTGGCGCTGACTCTTCCTGTGATCCTCCTCAACGGACACTACTTCACCGACGGGATGAAGGCGGCGCTGAACCGCTCGCCGAACATGAACACCCTCATCGCCACGGGCGCGGGCGCGTCGTTCATCTACGGGATCTACGTCACCGTGCGCATTTTCATCGCCGCGGCGACAGGCGGCGAAAGCCACGGCATGACGGGACAGCTTTTCTTCGAGTCCGCCGCCATGATCCCGGTGCTTATCTCCCTCGGCAAGACTCTGGAGGGCAGGGAGAGCCGCAAGACCACCCGGGCTGTGACGGCGCTGCTTGAGCTTGCGCCGAAAACGGCGGAGATCGAGCGCGACGGGCAGATCATCACCGTCTCCGCGGAACTGATCGAGCCGGGCGACACCGTGGTGATACGCGCCGGAGGAGGCGTACCCTGCGACTGCGAGGTGATCTCGGGCTCCGGCTCCTGCGACGAATCCGTCATCACCGGCGAGAGCGTTCCCGTTGAGAAGGAAACCGGATCGACCCTTGCGGCGGGATCGGTGCTGACGTCCGGATTCGTCAGGGCAAACGCCACCCGGACCGGCGAGGAGACCACCGTGGCGCGGATCGCCGCGCTGGTGGAGGAGGCGTCCTCGTCCAAAGCGCCGGTGCAAAGACTTGCCGACAAGATAAGCGGGATATTCGTGCCCGTGGTGGTGCTGATCGCCGTTCTGACCTTCGCCGCGTGGCTCATCGCCGGGGCGGGACTCAGCTCCGCCGTAAGATTCGCCGTGTGCGTGCTGGTGATATCCTGTCCCTGCGCGCTGGGGCTGGCGACGCCCACCGCCGTCATGTGCGGCGTGGGGAGCGGCGCGCGCCACGGAATACTGATAAAATCCGCCGACGCTCTGGAGACGCTGGGGCGCGCCGGGGTGATACTGACCGACAAGACCGGAACGCTGACCGAGGGCAAAATGGAGGTGACGGACGTGATCTCCGCCCGGGGAGACGAGGAGACGATCCTCTCCGTCGCGGCGTCGCTGGAGAAGAAGAGCGAGCATCCCATAGGCCGCGCCGTGCTGTCGTACGCGGAGAGCCGTGGGATCGCGGCGCCGGAGGCGGCGGATTACGTCGCTCACGGAGGCGGCGGAGTCGAAGGAATAATCGGAGACGTCAGGTATCGCGCCGGAAACATGACATTCGCCGGAGGTTCCCTGACGGGGGAAATGCAAAAAGAGGCGGAAAGGCTCGCCGGAGAGGGAAAAACTCCGGTGTTCATCTCGCGCGACGGGGAGATCGCCGGGATCGTCGCGGTCCGGGACCGGATAAAGGACACCAGCCGGGAGGCGGTGGAGGAGATGCGCGCGCTCGGGTGCCGCGTCATGATGCTGACCGGCGACAACGCGGTCACCGCCGAGGCGGTGGGACGCGAGCTGGGCATAGATAAGGAAAACGTGATCGCCTCGGTGAAGCCCGACGGGAAGGACAAGGCAGTGTCTGCCGTCATGAACGGCGAGGCGGGCGCCGGCCGCCGGCGCACGACCGTGATGATCGGCGACGGCGTCAACGATGCGCCGTCCCTCGCCCGCGCGGACGTGGGCATCGCAGTGGGCGCAGGCACCGACGTGGCGATCGAGTCCGCGGACGCAGTTTTGGTGAAAAACGATCTGAGAGACGCCGCCTCGGCGATAATGCTGAGCCGGGACGTGATGAGGATAGTAAAGCAGAATCTCACGTGGGCGTTTTTCTACAACGTATTGTGCATCCCTCTGGCGGCGGGAGTCCTGTACCCGCCCTTCGGGATATCTTTGACGCCCATGATCGCCGCGGCAGCCATGTCGCTGTCGAGCGTCACCGTGGTGTCGAACGCTCTTCGGCTGACCGGATGGACGCCGGAGAAGGCGCGGAGGAAAATGAAAGGAAATAAATAAACGGAGGTATAAATGATGCTGTTCGGAAAGAAAAAAGAAGTGGAGCTGAAGATCGACGGGATGCACTGCGAGAAGTGCGTCGCCCGGGTGACCGACGCGCTGGCTGCGCTGGGCTGCAAGGCGGACGTGTCCCTCGCGGACGGGCTGGCGAAGGTGAAGTGCCCCGCTTCCCTTCCCGTGGACAAGCTCATCGGGGCGGTGTCCGCGTTGGGCTATACCGCGACGGCAAAATAAACGCGGGCGCGGCGTCGGGATCTTTATAAAAAGTTTTTGAAAGAGAGTACGGGAGAGAACTTTTTTCAAAAAGTCCTCTCCCGTAAAATCATAATCCGAGAGATTTCAGAAATCTTTTCGTGTTGCTGCACATCGTACAGAACAATTTCCGCGCGTCGGAGACGGAGCATGCGACGCGGACGCCGTTCACTTTGCCTCTCTCAAATTCCATAGTCGCCCCCATTGATCCTTTGGTCACAGATTGAAATACCGTTTTGCGTTCTCAAAGCAGATGCCCCGCACCAGCTCCGAGAGCGTTGTCATGTCGTGGGGGTATTCCCCCGCTTCGACCCAGCCTCCGATCAGGTCGCACAGTATCCGGCGGAAGTACTCGTGGCGGGTGTAGGAGAGAAAACTCCGGGAGTCGGTGAGCATACCGATGAAG
>CACXCL010000108.1 GCA_902766115.1 uncultured Ruminococcus sp. | reverse complement strand
GCCACGGCGCGGACCCTCCGTGACGGCTGGCTTCTTACCGGCGACATGGCGATGACCGACGAAGACGGATTCATATTCCTGGTGGACCGCAAGAAGGACGTCATCATCACCGGCGGTGAAAACCTCTATCCCGTGCAGATCGAAGATTTCCTTTCCGCTTTTCCGAAGATCAAGGACGTGGCGGTCATAGGACTTCCGGACGAGCGTCTCGGGGAGATCGCAGCCGCGATCATCGAGCTGAATCCCGGCGCGGAATGTACCGAGGAGGAAATCATGGAATTCTGCCGCGCTCTGCCGAGATACAAAAGACCCCGCAAGATCATATTCGCCGACGTGCCGCGCAATCCCACCGGCAAGATCGAGAAGCCCAAGCTGAGGAAGATCTACGGCGGTAACGAGCTCGTCGCGGCGCAGAACCGCTCGTGACGAGCGCTCTCTGAAAGGAAGACCGATATGAAAAAACTTATGATAGGCAACGAGGCGGTGGCGCGCGGGCTCTACGAGGGCGGCATCGGACTCGTATCGAGCTACCCCGGCACCCCGTCCACCGAGATTACGGAATTTCTGGCGAAATACGACGATCTCCACAGCGAGTGGGCGCCTAACGAAAAGGTCGCCATGGAGGTAGCGTTCGGCTCGTCCCTGGCGGGCGTCCCCGCGGCGTGCGCCATGAAGCACGTGGGACTCAACGTGGCGGCGGACCCGCTTTTCACCCTGTCCTATACCGGAGTGAACGGAGGACTGGTCATCTGCGTGGCGGACGACCCTGCGATGCACTCCTCCCAGAACGAGCAGGACTCCCGTCACTACGCCGTCGCGGCGAAGGTCCCCATGCTGGAGCCCTCCGACTCCGCCGAGGCTTACGCCTTCTCCAGAGCGGCGGTGGACCTCTCCGAGCAGTTCGACACCCCCGTCATCATCAGAATGTGCACCCGCGTGGCTCACAGCCAGTCCATCGTGGAGACCGGCGAGCGGGTCGAAAAGGCGCGCAAGCCTTACGTCAAGAATGGCGCAAAGTATATAATGATGCCCGGTAACGCCAAGCGGCGCCATCCGGTGGTGGAGGCGCGCACCTCCGCTCTCCGCGAGTACGCGGAGACCTGCCCCTTCAACCGCATCGAGTGGGGCGGCACGGACGTGGGCGTCATCACCTCAGGCACGTCGTACCAGTACGTGAAGGAGGTCCTCGGCGACACGGTCAGCGTGCTGAAGATCGGCATGCCGAACCCGCTCCCCGACAAAATGATCCTCGACTTCGCGTCGAAGGTGAAAAAACTCTACGTTATCGAAGAGCTCGATCCCGTGATCGAGGATCACGTGAGAGCTCTCGGTCTCGACCCGGTAGGGAAGAGCGTGTTCCCCATCGTGGGCGAGTTCTCCCAGGACACCGTGGCGAGGGCGTTCGGTCTTCCCGAAAAGGAGATCCTCAAAGCTGATACGGAGACCCCGGCGCGTCCCCCGATGATGTGCCCCGGCTGCCCCCACAGGGGGATCTACTACACTCTCGCAAAGCGGAAGATCACCGTTCTCGGAGACATAGGATGCTATACTCTCGGGGCGCAGCCGCCCCTCTCCGCCGTCGACTCCACCCTCTGCATGGGCGCGTCGGTCTCCGGCATACACGGCTTCCTTCTGTCATCCGAAGACGAGGCGAAAAAGAAGACCGTGGCGGTCATCGGCGACTCCACCTTCATGCATTCCGGCATCACGGGACTGGTGAACATCGCCTACAACGGCAGCCCGTCCACCGTGATCATCCTCGATAATTCAATCACGGGCATGACGGGTCACCAGCAGAACCCCACCACGGGATACAATATCAAGGGCGACCCGGCGGGCAAGGTGGATCTTGAATCCCTCTGCCGCGCCATCGGAATAAACCGCGTGAGAGTCGTGGATCCCTATGACCTCAAGGCGTGCGACGCGGCGCTCGCCGAGGAGCTCGAGGCGAACGAGCCGTCCGTCATCATCTCCCGCCGCCCTTGCGTCCTGCTGAAATACGTCAAGACCGCGCCGCCGCTTAAGGTGGACGCGGAAAAGTGCCGCTCCTGCAAGAGATGCATGGGCCTCGGCTGCCCGGCGATCTCCATGAAGGGGAACAAGGCCCGCATCGACACGACGCTCTGCGTCGGATGCGGCGTTTGCGAACAGCTCTGCGCCTTCGGCGCCATCGGGAAGGGGGAGACGAAATGAAGACCACCAACGTGATGATCGTCGGAGTGGGCGGTCAGGGAAGTCTCCTCGCCTCGAAGCTGCTGGGCCGTCTT
>CACXCL010000107.1 GCA_902766115.1 uncultured Ruminococcus sp. | reverse complement strand
GTGGTAACGAACACCGGGCAGGTCGCGGACTCTTCCGCCTCTGATGAGAACGACCGAGTGCTCCTGCAGGTTGTGACCGATCCCGGGAATGTAGCAGGTCGCTTCCATTCCGTTGCTGAGACGTACTCTCGCGATCTTGCGGAGCGCGGAGTTCGGCTTCTTCGGGGTCGTTGTCGTGACCTTGGTGCAGACTCCGCGCTTCTGAGGGCTGCTCTGATCCGTCGCACGGTTCTTGAGCGTGTTGAAGCCCTGCTGCAGCACGGGCGCTTTGGACTTGTAGGTCTTGTCCTGTCTGCCCTGTCTGACAAGCTGATTCAGTGTTGGCATCTTCTTCCTCCATTTCTTCAGTAATAAATGCTGACGCGCGGCCAAAACGCCTCTGAACGGGGCTGCGGCGAGATGAAACCCGCCCCGTCCGGCTCAAGCCGCAAACATCTGCCTAATTATACCATCCGGATCCGGAATTGTCAAGCGCAACGCGCCGACACATCAATTTTCTCCGCATTGCACAATAAAAATTCCCGTTTTTGACTTTAAATGATTATTTTGCGTTCATTTTGGGGCTTTGCGGGGATTTTTTCGGCGTGACGGCGGGTCATTCCCGACGTTCCTTATCCGGAAACGGTCTTGCCTTGCGGACGGGGAGGTTCACTCCCCGTCGCCCTCGCCCGGGAAGTCGATATCCCCGGGAAAATCTTCCTCTTCCACTTCAAACTCGTCTTCCCCGTCGTCGAATTCGCCGTCTTCGGGGTCCTCGCCGTCGTCGATGTAATCGTCGAGCTCGTCGTCGCCGGCGATCTCTTCGCCGTCATGCTCGAAATCCTCGTCCTCGCCGTCGGAGAGCATCTTCTTCGAGAGCGCCTCGATGGAGTCGTCCTCCTCGGGGATCTCGTACTCGGAGAGATCGAACTCGACCGGGTTGGTCTTGTCGACCTCCACGTTGCGGTAGCGCTCCATGCCGGTACCGGCGGGGATCAGCTTGCCGATGATGACGTTTTCCTTAAGTCCCACAAGGTGGTCGACCTTGCCCTTGATCGCAGCCTCGGTGAGGACCTTGGTGGTCTCCTGGAAGGAAGCGGCGGACAGGAACGACTCCGTGAGAAGCGACGCCTTGGTGATCCCGAGAAGCACCGGTTCGGATGTGGCGGGACGCAGGTCGATCTCGCCTGCGGCGATCCTCGCCTCGATCTCGTCGTTCTCGCTGAGGAACTCGTTGATGTTGACGGTGGATCCGGGGAGCAGCGACGTGTCGCCCTCGTCCAGGATCTTGACTTTTCTCGTCATCTGACGGGCTATGACTTCGATATGCTTGTCGTTGATATTGATGGACTGGGAACGGTAGACCTTCTGCACCTCGAGGATGATGTAGTTGTAGACGCTGTCGATGCCGTTGACTCTCAGGATATCGGCAGGCGCCTTGTCGCCCTCGGTCAGATCCCGTCCGGCGTAGACGTGATCGCCGTCCTCGACGGTGATCCTGGTGCCGAAGGGGATGGTGTAGGTGATCTTCTCGGAGCCGTCGTCGGGAGTGATGATGATGTTCCTCATCCGTTTCACGTCCTCTATGGAGACGATACCCGCGGTCTCCGCGATGACGGCGGCCTTCTTGGGCTTTCTCGCCTCGAACAGCTCCTCGACTCTCGGAAGACCCTGGGTGATGTTCGCCGCCGCGACGCCGCCGGTGTGGAAGGTACGCATGGTAAGCTGGGTACCGGGCTCGCCGATGGACTGAGCCGCGATGATACCCACGGACTCGCCCACGTTGACGGGCTTGTCGTTGGCGAGGTCCGCGCCGTAGCAGTGCGCGCAGATGCCGTGACGGGATCTGCACTGGAGCACCGTCCTGATCTGGACGGACTCGATGCCCGCCGCGACGATCCTGCCCGCCAGGGCGTCGGTGATCATCTGCCCGTCGGGTACGATGACCTCGCCGGTCTTCGGATCAACCACGTCGCCGATGACGTATCTGCCCATAAGTCTGTCGCGGAGAGGCTCGACCACCTCGTTGCCTTCCTTGATGTCGCTGACCCAGATACCGTGGGTCGCCCCGCAGTCCTCTTCACGGACGATGACCTCCTGAGCCACGTCCACAAGGCGGCGGGTCAGGTAGCCGGAGTCCGCGGTCTTCAGCGCCGTGTCGGAAAGTGATTTTCTCGCTCCGCGGGCGGCGATGAAGTATTCGAGGATGTTAAGACCTTCACGGAAGTTCGATTTGATCGGGATCTCCATTGTCTTACCGGATGTGGCGAACATAAGTCCGCGCATGCCTGCCAGCTGACGCATCTGAGTCATGCTGCCGCGGGCTCCGGAGTCGCTCATCATCTTGATGGAGTTGTATCTGTCGAAGTTCGCCTGCAGAGCGGCGACCACGTCCTTGGTGGTCTGCTCCCACACGGCGATGACGTTCTCGTAGCGCTCCTCGTCGGTGAGCTCGCCGCGCATGAAGTGCTGATGGATCCGGTCCACCTTCTTCTCCGCTTCGGCGACGAGAGTGTATTTCTCCGGCGGGATCGTCATATCCGCCACGGATATGGAGATCGACGCCTTGGTGGAGTACTTGTATCCCATGGACTTGATGGAGTCGAGCACAGACGCCGTGGTGGCGAAGCCGTGCTTCTTGATGCAGCGGTCGACGATGCCGGACAACTCCTTGGATCCGGTGACGAACATGATCTCCAGATCGAACAGCTTGTCGGGATCGCTTCTGTCAACGTACCCCAGGTCCTGAGGGATGTGCTGATTGAATATGAGTCTGCCGAGAGTGGCGTCGACGATCTTCGATCTCATCTCGCCGTCGATCTCCTTCTCCACTCTGACGCGTATCGGCGCGTGGAGGCCCAGGACGCCGCTCTGGTACGCCATCACCGCCTCGTTGAAGTCGCGGAACACCATGCCCTCGCCGGGTTCTCCCGCCTTGTCGAGAGTCAGGTAGAAGGAACCGAGGACCATGTCCTGGGACGGGACCGCGATGGCACGGCCGTCAACGGGCTTCAGCAGGTTGTTGGCGGAGAGCATGAGGAAACGCGCCTCTGCCTGCGCCTCTGCGGAAAGCGGAACGTGGACCGGCATCTGGTCGCCGTCGAAGTCCGCGTTGAACGCCTTGCAGACCAGCGGATGGAGGCGTATCGCCTTGCCCTCAACGAGGACGGGCTCGAACGCCTGGATGGACAGTCTGTGAAGGGTGGGCGCGCGGTTCAGAAGGACAGGATGGTTCTTGATTACGTTCTCGAGAGCGTCCCACACGTCGGGATTGACCCGCTCCACCTTCTTCTTGGCTTCCTTTATGTTGGAGGCGTTGCCCGTCTCCACGAGTCTCTTCATCACAAAGGGCTTGAACAGCTCGAGAGCCATTTCCTTCGGCAGACCGCACTGGTAGATCTTCAGATCCGGCCCCACGACGATAACGGAACGGCCGGAGTAGTCCACGCGCTTGCCCAGCAGGTTCTGACGGAACCTGCCCTGCTTGCCGCGAAGCATCTCGGACAGGGATTTAAGCGGTCTGTTGGACGGTCCGGTGACGGGCTTGCCCCGTCTGCCGTTGTCGATGAGCGCGTCCACCGCCTCCTGGAGCATCCTCTTCTCGTTCCGGATAATGATGTCCGGCGCGGACAGCTCCATGAGCCTCTTCAGTCTGTTGTTTCTGTTGATGACGCGACGATACAGGTCGTTCAGGTCCGAGGACGCGAAACGGCCGCCGTCAAGCTGCACCATGGGTCTGATATCCGGCGGGATCACGGGGATCACGTCCAGGATCATCCACTCGGGGCGGTTGCCGGACTTCCTGAAGGCCTCCACGACCTCCAGTCTCTTGATTATGCGGACCTTCTTCTGTCCCACCGCCTTGGAGAGCTCGTCTCTCAGCTCCGCGGAGAGAGCCTCGATGTCGATCTCCGCGAGAAGCTCCTTCACGGCCTCGGCGCCCATTCCGACGCGGAAGTCGTTCTCGTATTTCTCGTAGAATTCGCGGTACTCGGACTCCTTCAGAAGCTGATACTTCGCCAGCGGGGTGGAACCCGGATCGATGACGATGTACTGGGCGAAATAGAGCACCTTCTCCAGCAGTCTCGGCGAGATGTCCAGCAGCAGACCCATCCTGGAGGGGATGGCTCTGAAATACCAGATGTGGGACACGGGAGCAGCCAGCTCGATGTGGCCCATCCTCTCGCGTCTGACCTTCTTCTGGGTGACCTCGACGCCGCACTTTTCGCAGATCTTGCCGCGGTGTCTTATGCGCTTATACCTTCCGCAGAGGCACTCCCAGTCCTTTGTGGGCCCGAAGATGCGCTCGCAGAAAAGTCCGTCGCGCTCTGCTTTAAGTGTACGGTAATTTATTGTTTCAGGCTTCTTGACCTCTCCGTAAGACCAGCTGCGGATCATTTCCGGAGATGCAAGACCTATTTTGATGGAATCGAAAACGTTACGTTTCATCGGCAGCATACCTTCTCCATTTTTATTTTTGCGCACGCCGGGAGCTCACGGTGAGCCTCCCGGGGCGGGATGACGTCGGAGCGCGTCCGGCGGGTCAGAATTCGTCTCCGAGATCGTAGGAATCTTCCATGATCCCGCCGTCCTCGAAGGACTCGGGAGAGTCGCCGAAGTCCTCTTCCGTATAGGAATTGTAGAGGTCGTCGGTCTCGACTGTCATGCCCACGTCTTCCTCGGTCACGGTGTTGTCGTCGGCGATCTTCGGCGGTTCCCAGTCATCCTCGCCGATGGAGGAGATGTCGATCTCCTCTCCGTCGCTGTTGAGCACGCGGATATCGAGGGCAAGGGACTGCAGTTCCTTCACAAGGACCTTGAAGGACTCAGGAACGCCCGGGGTGGGTATGTTCTGACCCTTCACGATGGCCTCGTAGGTCTTGACGCGTCCGTTGACGTCGTCGCTCTTGACCGTCAGGATCTCCTGGAGGGTGTAAGCCGCTCCGTAAGCCTCGAGAGCCCAGACCTCCATCTCGCCGAAACGCTGACCGCCGAACTGGGCTTTACCGCCCAGAGGCTGCTGCGTCACCAGGGAGTACGGACCCGTGGAACGGGCGTGGATCTTGTCGTCCACCAGGTGATGGAGCTTCAGGTAGTACATGATGCCCACGGTGACCGGGTTGTCGAAGGGTTCGCCGGTCCTGCCGTCGTAGAGGATGGTCTTGCCGTCCACTATCTTCAGCTTGCCTGCCTGTCTCCGCTCTTCCAGATGATCCGCGTCGGCTCTCTCCTCGTCGTCGATGGGACGGAGGGTGCGGTTGCCGTCGCTGTCGAACATCTCTTCGAATATATTCTTTCCGTTCAGGTTCTCGCGGGGGAGAACGTCGCGGTCCAGGTTTGCCATCTCGAGGCAGTCCAGGATATCTTTCTCGGTGGCGCCGTCGAAGACGGGGGTCATGATCTTCCAGCCCAGCTTCTTGGCGGCGATGCCCAGGTGTACCTCGAGCACCTGACCGATGTTCATACGGGAAGGAACGCCCAGAGGATTGAGCACGATGTCAAGCGGAGTCCCGTCCGCCATGAAGGGCATGTCCTCCGGAGGAAGGATGCGGGACACGACGCCCTTGTTTCCGTGGCGGCCCGCCATCTTGTCCCCGACGGAGATCTTTCTCTTCTGAGCGATGTAGACTCTGACCACCTTGTTGACGCCGGGGGACAGCTCGTCCCCGTTCTCGCGGGAGAACACGTGGACGTCGACGACGATGCCGTTCTCGCCGTGAGGGACTCTCAGGGACGTGTCCCTGACCTCGCGGGACTTCTCCCCGAAGATGGCGCGGAGCAGTTTTTCCTCGGCGTTAGGCTCGGTCTCTCCCTTGGGAGTGACCTTACCGACCAGGATGTCGCCCGCCCGGACCTCGGTGCCCTTCTTGACGATGCCTTCCATGTCGAGATCCTTCAGGGCGTCCTCGCCCACGTTGGGGATCTCCCGGGTGATCTCCTCAGGCCCCAGCTTGGTGTCTCTGGCCTCGTGGGAGTATTCTTCTATATGGATGGAGGTGTAAACGTCGTCGCGGACCAGCCGTTCGTTCAGCAGAACGGCGTCCTCGTAGTTGTAGCCCTCCCAGGTCATGAAGCCAACGAGAGCGTTCTTGCCCAGCGCGATCTCGCCCTCGGAGGTGGAGGGACCGTCCGCTATGACCTGTCCTTTCTTCACTTCCTCGCCCTGGCTGACGATGGGACGCTGATTAACGCAGGTGCCCTGGTTGCTTCTCTTGAATTTGATGAGGTGATAGGTGTCCTTTTCGCCGCCTCCCGCGTTGATGACGATCTTGTCGGAGGTGACGGTCTCGACCCATCCGTCCCGCTCCGCCGTGATCACGACGCCAGAGTCGACGGCGACCTTGTATTCCATTCCCGTGCCGACGATGGGAGAATCTGTCATGAGGAGCGGCACAGCCTGCTTCTGCATGTTGGAGCCCATCAGCGCGCGGGAGTTGTCGTCGTTCTCAAGGAACGGGATCATCGCCGTGGCGGCGGACACGACCATCTTCGGGGACACGTCCATGTAATCGACGCCGCTGGGGTCGATCTGGACGATCTCCGCTCTGTTCCTCGCCGTGACCTTCTTGTTCTTGAAGCAGTGATCCTCGTCGAGGGGCTCGTTCGCCTGGGCGATGGTGTAGTTGTCCTCCACGTCGGCTGTCATGTATTCTATCTCTTTGGTAACCACGTGACGGACCGTGCCGTCCTTCAGAGTCTCGTGCACCACCTTGCGGTACGGAGCCTCGATAAAGCCGTAGTTCGAGATGCGGGCGTAGGTGGCGAGATAGGAGATAAGTCCGATGTTCGGCCCCTCGGGGGTCTCGATGGGACACATCCTGCCGTAGTGGGTGTAGTGTACGTCGCGGACGTCGAAGGACGCTCTGTCACGGGACAGACCGCCGGGTCCGAGAGCGGACAGCCTTCTCTTGTGAGTCAGCTCGGCAAGCGGGTTGTGCTGGTCCATGAACTGCGACAGAGGAGACGATCCGAAGAACTCGCGTATGGCGGTGACGACGGGTCTTATATTAATGAGGGTTTGCGGAGTGACGGTCTCGTTGTCCTGGACCGTCATCCTCTCCTTGACGATCTTGTCCATCCTCGCCAGTCCTATGCGGAGCTGGTTCTGGAGGAGCTCGCCGACGCATCTCAGTCTTCTGTTGCCCAGATGGTCGATGTCGTCCACCGTCCCGATGTCGTGAGACAGGGCGATGAGATAGTTGATGGATGCGAATATGTCTTCCTTGGTGATATGCTTCGGGCAGAGCTCGGCGATCCTGCGGTGAGCCTCCTTCATGACGGCCTCGCGGTCGTCTCCGAACTGCTCTTTGATCTCCAGCATGACGGAAAGACGCGCCTTTTCGTTGACGCCGGCTTCCTTCAGGTCATAACCGAAAACGTACTCCGGCTCCAGCGCGTGGTTCGAGAACACCTTCGCCTCGTCGCCGTTTTCAAGCCTTATGAACACCTCGTTCAGTCCCGAGTGCTCGATCGTGAGAGCGTCTTCCTTGCTGAGGAGGGCGCCTGCGTCGAACAGTATCTCTCCGGTCAGAGGGCTGACGGCGGGACGGGCAAGGGTGTGCCCCGCGATGCGGGCCCCGAGCGCCACCTTCTTGTCGAACTTGTGACGGCCCACGGGAGCGAGATCGTATCTCTTCGGGTCGAAGAACAGGTTCGTCATGAGGATCTCGGCGGACTCCACGATGGCGGGCTCGCCGGGACGGAGCTTCTTGTAGATCTCCTTCAGCGCCTCGTCGCGCAGAGAGGTGCGGAACTCGACGGACTGCTTCTCGCAGGGGTCGCGCTCCAGCGTTTCGGTGAGCTTCACGTCTCTTCCGAACATCTCCTCGATCTGCTCCTCGGTCTCGATCCCGAGGGCGCGGATGAGGATGGTGACCGGCAGCTTGCGGTTCTTCTCGATCCTGACGTAGAAAACGTCGCTGGCGTCGGTCTCGTATTCGAGCCACGCGCCCCTGTACGGGATCACTGTGGCGGTATAAATCTTTTTGCCCGTCTTATCCAGCGCGGAATCGTAGTACATTCCGGGGGAACGGACGATCTGCGACACGACGACGCGCTCCGCTCCGTTGATGACGAAGGTGCCCTTGTCGGTCATTATGGGAAAATCTCCCATGAAGATGGGGGACTGTTTTACTTCTCCCGTCGCCTTGTTCGAGAGGCGTACGTCAACTTTCAGAGGGGCGGCGTACGTTACGACGCGCTCCTTGCACTCCTCAACGGGATATTTCGGCGCTGAATCAAGAGAGTATCCGACAAATTCGATAATGAGATTCCCCGAAAAATCCGTGATGGGGGAGACGTCCTCCAGGACTTCCATGATACCGCGGTCGAGGAACCACTGGTACGATTTCTTCTGTATCTCCAGAAGATTCGGGATCTCCAGCACCTCGTCCGTCTTCGAGAAGCTCATCCTGACGTTTTTGCCCACCTGCTGCGGTTTTACTACCATCCAGCTATCACTCCATTCTTACGATCTTGTGGCGCGTCGTCTTCTCCGTCGCCGCGGGGCGGCGGAAGACCTGTTCAGAAACTGCGTTTTTCATGAAAAAACACAAAAAATCTGCGGTTTTCCGGAAATAGGCCGAAACTAACGCAGTATATGATTTTATCAAACTTATTGTTCATTGTCAATGAAGATTTTGAAATTCAAGTGGGTTTTTGCCAAATTTACAAAATAATGCAAAAAAGTTTACAGAAAATTTAAATGTAAATAATCTGTAAACTTTTGGAGTTATTTCGTGTCTCCCCGTCCTGCGAGGGGCGCCGTCAACCTGCCCTTTGGGCAAAGCGCATTATCATCGTGGCGACCTCGGCGCGGGTGGCTCCGGCCCGGGGATTGAGGCGCACGCCGTCTTCCGTCTTGACTCCGCGGACGACGCCGCAGTCCAGCGCCCAGGACAAAGCCTCCTCGGCGTACTTCGAGACCGATCCGCCGTCGGGGAATCCCTCCAGGGAGGCGCGGCCCGAGACGTCCGCGCCTCGGTATCCCGCGTAACGCATCAGCATGGCGGCAATCTGTTCTCTCGTGACTCCGCCGTTCGGGTCGAATTTCCCTTTTCCCACGCCGTTTACGATCCCGTTTTCCGAAGCCCACGACGCGGCTTTTTCGCAGTACGCCCCGCGTTTTACGTCCGAAAAGGGGCTGCCGCCCGCCGGCGCGGGTTTGCCCTCCATACGCCACAGGACGGTGACGAACATCCCTCTCGTCATTTTATCCTGCGGTGCGAACAGCGTCTCCGTGACGCCGCCGAACAGTCCTCTTCTCGCCGCGAACTCCACCGGATCCCTGTACCAGACGGTGGCGCTCACGTCGGTGAACGGAAAAGTCCAGTCCGGCGTGACGAACGCGAAGCCGTGCTCCCGGGCGTAATCCTCCGCCGCGCTGCCGGACTCGCCTGTAATAAGAAAGCACGGGACCTTGTCGAATCCCCCTCCCGAGTAGCTGTAGCCGAAGGCGTACCTGCCTATCCGGACGAGAGTCGCCGGAAGCGCCGCCTCCCGCAAGGCGCCTCCCGTATCGAAGGCGCAGTCCCCGACGGACGTCACGCTGCCGAGGGAGACCGTCTCGAGGGGCGTGCGGTAGAAGGCGAACCGTCCCACCGACGTCACGCTGTCGGGCAGGTCAACATCCCTGACGGACGAACAGTAGGCGAAAGCGTAGTCGCCCACCTTTTCCAGCGTGTCGGGGAGATCGATCGCGACAAGGGACGTGCAGTCGAAGAACGCTTTCGCCCCCACGGACGTGATCCCGCCGGGGAGGATTATCTCCCGGGCGTTGTAAAGTCCCCGGAAGGCGTAGCTGCCGACGGAGGTGATGCCCTCTTCCACCAGGACTCGCGTTATGAGCCTGGCGTAGGGATACCACGGCGCGCTCCCGGCGCGGTACGAAGTCATCTCGCCGCTCCCGGTCAGAGTGAGCGTGCCGTCCTCGGAGAGAGACCACAGCACGTTTCCCGATCTCCCCTCGACGGGGAACGGGTGGCCGGGACATTTTTCGTAGCATGAATAATACCGGCATCCGGGATCGAGGCACTTGCCGCAGAACTCGCATTTTTTCGAGCAAACGTGCATTGGGTCCACGACAACGAGAGAAAAGCCGTTCTCCGCCGCGTACCCGCCCCCCTCGGAGCCGACATGCGCCGCGATCTCCAGCCCTTCGATCTTGTGATAGCCGTATTTGTACCAATAGCCCACCGAACAGGGAGCGATCTCCTCCAGGGTCTCCGGCAGATAGATGAATCCGAGAGACGTACATCCGAGGAACGCCTCTTCGCCGACAGACGTTATCCCTTCGCTTACCGTGACGCTCTTCAGCGACGAGCATCCGAAAAAGGCGTAATCAGGCACGACTCCCGCGGAGGCGGGGATCGTGATCTTCAGGAGCGAGGTGCAGTAGCCGAACGCCGCCTGACCGATGTGCTCCACCGTGGACGGTATCGTCGCCTTCACGATGCCGGTGCAGCCGAAGAAGGCCTGATCTCCGATCTCCGTCACTCCGGCGGGTATCTTCACCGAGGTCAGCGCGCGGCAGGACTCGAACGCGCTCTCGCCGATCTTCTCGATCCCCCTGCCGAGATAGAGGGAATAAAGCCTGTCGTCGTCGCAGAACGCCTCTTTGCCGATCTCCTTCACGTGGCCGTTCACGGCGATGTCTTCCAGCGCGTAGCATCTGGAAAAAGCGTTGTCGCAGATCTTCTCCACGGAAGGAGACAGAGAGACGAACTTCAGCTTTTCGCAATAGTCGAAGGCGCGGCGTCCCACCGTGGTCACGCCGTCCTCAACGTAGACTTTTTTGATCGATGCGTGAAGATCGTACCACGGGACCTCCGCAATGGAATCGTAGTCGTCCATGGCGCCCTCTCCGGAGACGGTCATGGTCCCGTCGTCGCCCAGCGTCCACGAAACGCCGTCGCCGCAGGTGCCGGAGACGGGCTCCGCGGAGACCGCGAGTGGCAAAACGGCAAAAAGGAGGAAAGCCAGAACTGCGCCGACTGCGGCGGCGAGAGCGTGACGTGCTGTTACGGTCATTTTCATATCCTCCTTGTAAAAACCGTGTTTTCGCGGGTCATACCCGCTTCGTGACGACTCCGATCAGGTATATCAGCCCGAGATGGGCGGGGTAGAATACGTAAAAGAAATATTTCAGCCTCCATTTGCCCCGCTTTCCGTTATAGAGCGCCAGGAGAGGCAGGGCGAGCAGCGAGAACGGCTGGGATTCACTGTTTATCAGGACAGAGAGCGGCGCGCCGCCGCGCATCAGCCCGGAGACGTAAAAATCCGCGCTCATCAGTGCGAGAAAAACGGAGAAAAGAAGCAGATTTTTCTTCTTTTCGGTAAAAACGAACGCCGAGACCGGCAGGATCACGCCCCAGAAGCCGTAGTCCACCGTG
>CACXCL010000106.1 GCA_902766115.1 uncultured Ruminococcus sp. | reverse complement strand
GCGTCGATGGACTCAAGCGAGGGGGAGTAGGCCAGGTGCTGGGTTATGACAGCGCAGATCTCCGGGTCCGCGTTGAACTTCGCGGCGGCGCGGTCGAACTCCGGCTTGATCCGGCAGATCTCGTCCGCCGGGACCACCTCGAAACCACGGTCCTCGATCATCCCTATCAGTTTGTTCATGTAGGCGACCACCGGGTCTCTCCACTTGATATTGCTATCGTCGTACAGTTTTATGTAGAACGGCAGATATCCCACTTTGATCTTTTCCATAATAACTCCTCATTCTCCGTAGATGGAGCGTCTCGCTCCGTCTGTCAGTTTTTTCGCGTTGCCGTACATCATGGCGGAGACGTCTTCCTTTGTGCATCCCAGCGCCCTGCACGCGCGCTTGAACGCCAGCAGCTCTTCATATGCGAAGAACGTGATCTTCTCGGCCTCCGCGGGGCTCACCTCGCGCAGATGCCTGTCCTGAGACGGGTCGCCGTAGAGCCCCGGCGGGACAAGGTTTATATACGTGCCGTTTTCCTCGATCCGGCGAGTCCTCATCCTGAGTATCGGCATATCCGTGCCGAACATCAGATGCTCCGGACCCGCGTTGCGGATCACCTCGGTTATGGCGTATTCGCAGCAGTTGGCGGTGAAATCGTACATAAGATCCGGGACGCGGTTCAGGTAATCCGTGAACGCGTTGCCCACGTCCTCTCTGACGTACGCCCTGCCGATGTGGGCGATAATGAGACGGATATTCGGGAAAGACGCCTTGATCTCCAGTATCTGCTCCAGATTGACCGGGTCCTTCAGCCTGCCGCTGCGCGGAATGTGGAGCATAACGACCGCTCCCATCTCGTCCATGCGCTTCAGCTGTTCCTTGGGGAAAAAGTCGAAGATCCTTATCTCGTTCTCCGGTATGTACGCCGGGGAAAGATCGAGATAGGATTTGATACCGACGAATCCTCCGCGCCGGATCATTTGTTCCACTTCATCGGGGCTCTGGGTGGGATGGCTGAAGTAAAGAGCGGGCCAGCCGGTCTTCCTTGACGCCTCCGCCACGTATTCGTTGTTCCCCCTGGCGCTGTCCACGCTGTGCACTTCGTTGGCGAACATGAGCGCGGACACGTCCTTTCCCGGGAACATGAGCCGGTAGGTCTCGATGAGATCTTCGATGCTGTCGTCCTTCGCCACGAGAGAGGGCCATGCGACGGTCCTTTTCTCAAGATACGCCGGTTTCGGCGTGGTCAGGGAGTCGAGCCACACGTGGGCGTGAACGTCGAAGATCTTGTCGGGCAGGAAGTCTCTCAACTCCTCCTCATAGATCCGTCTGTCGTTTTCGGTAACTTCAAATAAAGGCATGGTATCATCTCCGGATTTGAATTGGCACGGATATATTATATCATGAAAAAAACGGTATGTAAACGCTTAATTGATTGCGATTTTCATTGACAAATCGCGTTTTTTCCGTATAATAAAATTGGATGAGAAAGCGGGGAGACGTTATGGAATACTTTATCGGACTTGATATAGGCACGTCGGCGGTCAAGGGCGCGCTGATGAGCGCGGACGGCGATATAATAAAGGTCACGGACAGGAAGTTTGAATATGTTTTCGAGGGCTTTTTCAAGCTTCTCGAGCCGGATCGCTTCGTCCGGACCTGCTCCGACGTCATCCGGGAGCTGTCTGCCAAGGCGGACGGCAGGATCGCCGCGGTCTGCTCCTGCTGCGCCTCCGGAAATCCCCTGTTTCTTGACGGAGAACTCGAACCGCTGACGCGGATCATCGGCTGGCAGTCGGAGATCCCGCGGGAGGACCTGGACCAAGTATATACGAAAGAGGAACAGGACGGAATCTACCGCATCGTCGGCTGGGATTTCTTTGGCGGGATGCCCGCCGCGGACCTTGCGTGGATAAAACTCCACAGACCGGAAATCCTCGAGAAAACGGAATTCCTCGCCATGAGCGCGGAGTACCTGAACTTCCGTCTGACTGGGAAATGGGGGGTGTCCCGCTCGATGGGGACTCCGTTTTACCTGATAGACCAGGAAAAGGGCGAGTATCATAAGCCCCTGCTGGACAAATTCGGACTGACTGAAGAGATGCTTCCGCCGATATACGAAAAGGGTCACGTCCTCGGCACGGTCCTGCCGGACGAGGCGGAAAAACTGGGGCTTGACGCCGGAACGAAGGTAGTTCTCGGCTCCTTCGACCACCCCTCCGGCGCGCTGGGCGCGGGGGTGTTCGACGAGGGCGATCTGCTTCTCTCCTGCGGCACGTCCTGGGTGGAGCTGTTCCCCGTCGCCTCGAGGGAGTTCGCGCTTTCCACCGGCGGACTCGTCGATAAATTCATGATCGGCGGCACGCCCTGGTGCGTTATGGAGTCGGTGGCGTCCCTGTCGGATAAGATCGACGCGCTCCGCGAGCGGTTTTTCGGCAAGATAACGTACGCGGCGTTCGACGAGCTCGCCGCGCAAGGGAAGCCGGGGTGCGGCGGGCTGAGATTAGATTTCTCGGACGGCGATTTTGAAAAGGCCGCGGGTCACGGCAAGCCGGATATCGCCCGGGCGATAATCGAGAGCGCGGCGTACCTGCTGAAGGACAATCTCGCCAAACTCCGCGGGATCGGTCTTCGCGCCGACAGGATAGTCGCCATCGGCGGCATCACCAACTCGGCGGTAAGCGTCGATATAATATCCGAGGTCATGGGACAGAAGATAAACGTCGTGAACGGCCAGTCAGCCGGAGCCGTGGGCTCCTGCCTGCTGGGCGGGATAGGCACGGGTGTTTTTGCCGGAGAAAAAGAAGCGTTTGCGATAATGAAGGGACGGCAGAGCCAATGAAAAAAGAATCGCTTGACGCCGCAAAGGCGGCGTTCGTCACGGAATCCGAATGTATAAAAGAGATGGCGGAATACTTCGATGAGGCGGCGTATTCCGAGGCGGCGGAGCTGCTGAAGAACGCGGAGCGCATCGGCGCCACAGGCTGCGGTCATTCCGGCATCCTCTGTCAGCATTTCGCCCATCTCATGTGCTGCATCGAGCAGCCGGCGAAGTTCATCTCCCCCGCGGAAGCGGTGCACGGCGGCACGGGGTATCTGCAAAAGGGAGACGTTTGTCTCTTCGCCTCACGGGGCGGCAGAACCGCGGAGCTGCTGCCGATCATGGAGATCTGCAAAAGAAAAGGCGTCTTCACCATCGCCGTCACCGAAAACGCGGACTCGCCCATAGCGCGCGGCGCGGACGTGGTGCTCCACCAGCACGTGAACCGGGAGACAGACAGATACAATTGTCAGGGGACCACGTCGTCCACCTCGCTGGCTGTGATCTTCCACGTCCTTCAGACGATACTCATCGAAGAGACGGGCTTCAAAAACGAACAGTTTGCTCTTATCCACCCCGGAGGCGCGGTTGGAGAACGGCTGAATAATAAGAAATAAACGGAGGAATAAAAAATGGAATTCAAAGTTTACCAGAAGGAACTTGAACTGCAGTCCCGGGGCTGGGTCCCCACCTTCCACGACGTGTCGAAAGAAGTGATCGAGATCGTCGCCGCTTCCGGTGTGAAAAACGGTACGGTGACCATCGCGTCCCACCACACCACCTGCTCGGTGATGATCCAGGAGTGCAGCCACGACGTGGACAGCTTCGATCTTGAGTATCTGCAGCACGACCTGCTGGACATAATGAGAAAAATGATCCCGGATTTCGCGGAGGAGGGCCAGTACCGCCATCCAGGACCGATCCATCTGAAGTTCGGACGCCACGTGAACGAGCCCGGCGACTTCACCAGCATGAACACCGACGGCCATCTGCGCTCGGTCTTCTTCGGCAGGTCAGAGACCATGACCATCAAGAACGGCGTTCTTGACGGCGGCGAGTTCGCGCACATCTATTTCGTTGACTGGGACCACGTCAGGGCCCGTCACAGACAGCTCAACATCACCGTCATGGGGACCTCGGACGACGTGGGCGACAGAAAGTGGAACGGCGGCGAGACCATCAACACCCTCCGCAAGTACACCGACGAGGAAAAGGCGGACGACGTCCACTATACGCTCCAGCAGAAGAGATGACACCCCCCACGGGCGAAAACGGCAACATAAAAGGGGCTGTCGCTTTAAGCGCAGATCGAAAAAGCATGGGTCTTGAATTGATTTGATATGACAAAAATCCGTAGGTTTCAACTTTT